>NZ_QTVP01000001.1:0-249235 GCF_003460645.1 Faecalibacterium sp. OF04-11AC
CTGCTCTACAAGGGCGGCACCGGGGCGCTGGCCGTGGCCGCGGCCTATGGCTGGCCGGGGTGGCGGGCTTTTGTGCGGCTGCTGGCGTGGTTCTGGCTGCTCAACCTGATGCTCACCGGGGTGGCGGGCTTTTGTGCGGCTGCTGGCGTGGTTCTGGCTGCTCAACCTGATGCTCACCGGGGCGGTGCTGCTGCCCGGGGCCCGGATGGAGGTGAACAACCTCAGCGTCTATCTGCCGCTTTCGCCGGAGGTGCTGCTGGTGAGCGCCGGCTGTGTGTACGGCGGGCTGACGTTGGCCCTCCATCTGCTGGGGGACGGAAAGAAGGCCTGTTTTCCGGCAGAGCTGGAGATAGCGGGCGTGGTGCTCCCTGTCCGGGCGTTCCATGATACCGGGTTTGGGGTGCGGGAGCCGCTCTCCGGCTGCGGGGTGGTGCTGGTACGCTTTGCGGCCGTGGAAGCCCGGCTGCCGCCTGCCTTACGTACTTATTTAAAAGAAACGTTTTCCGGGAGCGGCATCCTGCCCCCGCCGGAGCTGGGAGTGCGGCTCGTCCCCTGCGATACAGTGGCGGGGCACTGCCTGCTGCCTGCCGTCCCGGCGCGGGCGCTGCGTTGGACGGCTCGGGGACGGCAGCAGACACGGCATGGCCTGTATGCCGCCTTTTGTGATACGCCGCCCCCGCCCCCGGGCTGGACGCTGCTGGTGGGGTCGGACGTGATGGAGGGATCATGATGCTTCAAATATTGAAACTGCTGTTTGATCGGCTGTGGGCTGCCCTGGCCTGCCCGGGCGGGGTACACTATGTCTCCGGGGCGCAGAGTCTTCCGCCGCCCCTGACGCCGGAGGAGGAAAAGCAGCTCCTTGCCCGGATGATGGCAGGTGACGCTGCCGCCCGGGATGAGCTCATCACCCACAACCTGCGGCTGGTGGTCTACCTGGCCAAAAAGTACGAGAGCAGCGGGGTGCCGCAGGAGGATATGATCTCCATTGGCACCATCGGGCTCATCAAGGCCGTGAATACGTTCACGCCCGAGCGGAACATCAAGCTGGCAACGTATGCCAGCCGCTGTATCGGGAACGAAATTTTGATGTACCTGCGCAAAAGCTCCAACCGGCGGCAGGAGGCCAGCATTGACGAGCCCCTCAACATTGACGGCGACGGCAACGAGCTGCTGCTTTCGGATGTGCTGGGCAGCGACGAGAACCAGGTGGGCCTCCGGCTGGAGCAGGACGCCGAGCGGGCCACCCTGCGGCGCTCCGTGGAGCGGCTCGGCCCCCGGGAGCGGCAGATCATGGAGCTGCGCTTCGGCCTCGTGGACGGCGTGGAGCGCACCCAGAAAGAGGCCGCCGACGCCATCGGCATCAGCCAGAGTTACATTTCCCGGCTGGAAAAGCGGATCATCCGGGACCTGCGCAAACAGTTAGAAGAAACCTAACCGAGTCCGCAGGGCCCGGCATCCGCCGAAAATGGAAACCTACTCGTTTGGCGTAAACTTGCCCGCCTGCCAAGGGCTCCCCTATTAGGAAAGACTCCCGCCGGGGAGGGTGGCACGAAAGTGCCGAAAGGGGAGTGGCTGGCGAGCGAAGCGAGACTGAGAGGTTTAATTTCCCATGAATGGGATACACCCTCCCCGCCCATACTTCCGGTGAAGTCCAAACGAAACCGGAGGGGCGGGGGATGTACAACAAAGTGGAACTGTGCGGCGTGAACACCGCCGAGCTGCCAATCTTATCCGAGCAGGAAAAGCGCCAGCTGCTGACCCGGGCGCGGGCAGGGGACCAGAGCGCCCGCCAGAGCATGATCGAGGGCAACCTGCGGCTGGTGCTCAGTGTGGTGCAGCGGTTTGCCCAGCGGGGCGAGAACCTGGATGACCTGTTTCAAGTGGGCTGCATCGGGCTCATCAAGGCCATCGACAACTTTGACCCGGCCCAGGAGGTGCGGTTCTCCACCTACGGGGTGCCCATGATCATCGGGGAGATCCGGCGCTTTCTGCGGGACAACAACGCCCTGCGGGTGAGCCGCAGCCTGCGGGATACGGCCTACCGGGCCATGCAGAGCCGGGAGCAGCTGGAAAAGAAACTGGGCCGGGAGCCGACCGTGGAGGAGATCGCCCGGCAGGCCGGGATGTCCCGCCGGGAAGTGGCGGCGGCGCTGGAATCGGTGGTGGAGCCCATCAGCCTCGAGGAGCCGGTCTATACCGATGGCGGGGATGCCATGTATGTTATTGACCAGGTGCGGGACCCGGACGGTGAGGACAGCTGGATCAGCGGGCTGCAGTTCCGGCAGACCGTGGCCGGACTGACCCCGCGGGAGAAGAAGATCATGGAGCTGCGCTACCTCAAGGGCAAGACCCAGATGGAGGTGGCAAAGGAAATCGGCATCAGTCAGGCACAGGTCAGCCGGCTGGAAAAGGCCGCGCTGGGGCAGTTCCGAACCGGGGAAAAATAACAAAACCGGCGTGCAGAGCCCGGAAAGGGCGGACCGCGCGCCGGTTTACTGTGATATTTTCAGGGAGAGTGTTGATATTTACGGCGGGTAGCCGCTCCGCCCCGCAGATGGCGTTCTGCTTTGTTGCGGGCCAGCACAGCCTGCACCTGAGCGAACAACTCTGGACTGACCGCCCGCAGGCGGGTGGAGACGTCTTTGTGGACGGTGGATTTGCTGCACCCAAAGGCCTGCGCGGCGCCCCGCACCGTGGCATGGTGCGCGACGATGTATTCGCCCAGCTGGACTGCCCGCTGTTCCGGATCTCCTTTCATGGCCAACGCCTCCTGCCCTGAATTGCTTACTAGAAAATATGCGGCCCGGGGCGGCAATATGTCTGCCGGGGCTTGACATTTGCCCTGCAGCGGATATACTGGAACTGGACATAAAAACAGGGGCGCCGAAAGGCTGAGATCTGCACGTGGCAGAGTACCCTCGAACCTGATCCGGGTAATGCCGGCGTAGGTAGTTTGCGGAAAGTCCGGATTTTTCACAAACAGCCCATGCGCCTGCGGAATGCGGGCGCGTTTTTGTTTTTGTGTACTACTTATAAGAGAAGAGGAATCTCTATGTCGAAAACCTACTCCAAGACCCGTATCCTGGTGGAGTGCGCTCTGATGATCGCCATTGGCACGGTGCTGTCCAACATCAAGATCTTCACCATGCCCAACGGCGGCTCTGTTACCCTGCTGAGTATGCTGCCGTTCGTGCTGGTGTCGTTCCGTCACGGCGTCAAGTGGGGCCTGTTCACGGGTCTGGTCAATGGCTGCCTGCAGATGCTGCTGGGCTTCTGGGCACCTCCGACCCCGACGTTCATCTATTTCCTGGGCGAAGTGCTGCTGGACTATCTGGTGGCCTTTATGGCACTGGGCATGGCAGAGCTGTTTGCCCGTCCGTTCAAGAACCGGATGGTCGGCGTGGCCGTGGGTACCGCTGTGGCAGGCTTCCTGCGGTTTATGTGCAGCTTCCTGTCCGGTGTCCTTGTCTGGGGCAACCTGAGCGACGGCCTGAGCGCCTGGACATACAGCCTGGTGTATAACGCCAGCTACATGCTGCCCGAAACGCTCATCACCGTGGTAGGCGCTGTGCTGCTGATCCGTGTTGCACCGCAGATCTTTGACCGCCAGTACGCCAAGGCCTGATGGCATAGAAAACGGAATGAACCATAAAAATCTCCGCCGGAGCTGTAGATGTGCCCTGGCGGAGATTTTTTGTACAGAAAGTTTGTAAAAACCGTTGACAAGTCTGACTTTGCCTGCTATAATTACTAGCGTCGTCACGGACGACAACAAACATCTGGGGGTTTAGCTCAGCTGGGAGAGCGCTTGCATGGCATGCAAGAGGTCACCGGTTCGATCCCGGTAATCTCCATATAAAAAGCACTGTACTTCGTAGGAAGTATGGTGCTTTTCTTTTTGCTGAAGCCGATTTTTTTGGGGGGACTGCATTGCTTCGCCTGCACCGTTTTCAGGCTTTTGCAGGCGGTTTCGATACAACCCCCAACTTTTGACTTTACACCATTTTCAAAAAGGAATGGTTGCCGCCCGGCTTTTCAGCAGGCTGCCGCATCATCCCTTTCAATGTACGGCGTAAGGTCGAAATTGAAAGTAATGTTGAGCTGATACCCACGATAAACATCTACCCTGCGGATAAGCTGATGCCGCTGCAGCCGTTGATTTTTTGATACCAAAAAAGACACCCTCGCTTTTGATAGGAATCTCATGCAGGGATGTCCTTATCTCAACGCGAAGGTGTCTTAATAACGAGGGTCAGATGCCACGGAACGTAAAGGTGAACTCCACAGGCTTGGTCACATCAGGAATATACTCCGGGTGGACATTGGCACCCCAGCTGTCATCACCGCCAACGCCCATCTGCTCGCCGATGGCACGAATCACCGTGTAATGGACCGGGGGCAGCTCGTAGGGGTGCTTGGCACTCTCCATTTCATGGGGAGTGTAGGGCAGCGCAGAGAAGAACATGGGCTTTGCGGCATCTGCGGTAAACAGCAGCCCGCGACCCTTGCGGTCCACTACCTTTGCCCAGCGCACAGCGGTCTTTGCGCCGCACTCCTGCGGCACAAGGTACTGCGCCATATTGTCTGCGACCTTGTTCTGGTAAATGCCCAGCTTTGCACCATGCTGGCGATCCCAGTAGGTCTCCGCAGGGCCGTTTCCGTACCACTCTACCGTGTCGTAGTCAGCGTCGATCTTGAACAGTACGCCGAACTCCGGCATTGCTGCAAGTCCTTCCACCGGGTCATAGTGCAGGGTGGTCTGGATGCGGCCATCACCGAACACACGGTACTGCAGGCTGCACTCTGCTGCGGGGCTGGTCTGGAGGTTATAGAGATAGGTCACGACCACGCTGTCGGCTTCCATCTCGCAGGTGGGGTTCTGGAGGATGGTGCCGCCATGAACAGACGGGATCTCCTTGCCGATGCCCTTGGCGGTAGCGTACAGGCTTGCCAGCTTCCACTGACCGCGAACGCCGCCCATGTTGTTGCCGCAGTCGTTGTCGGTGGGAGCGCGCCAGAAGTTGGGACGGGGGATCTCCTGAATCATCTCCTTGTCGGCATAGCGGTAGGAAGTCAGACCGCCGTTCAGATCGGAGAACAAAACATCGAAATTCTCACCACGGACACCGATGTTGTGTGTACCGTGCGTAACGGTAAACGGCGTGACCTTCTTGCTGGGAACGGAACGGACCACAGCGATCACACCCTGCCCAAAGGCGACTTCATGACCTTTCTTTGCCCAGCTGGTGTCCTCCTTCAAACGGAAGCTGATGGTCACTGCATATTCACCGGGGAGCGCAGGAACCATAAACGGCAGCGGGAAGCTGGAACGCTCTTCGGGAGCAACATCAATATTGGTCAGTTCCTGCTGCTGATACAACTTTCCATCCCGGTGCAGCAGTGCAACGCAGTCGAAAGCATCCGTAGAGGTGAACAGGTTCTTATTCCAGACTTCAAAGCCAGAGTTGTCGATGGAGACGGCGATGTTCTGATAGCAGAACTTGACCTCCTGCATCTTGGGAGAAGGAGCACGATCACCACCGTAGGCAATGCCGTTTCCGCTGAAATTATAGTCGGTAGGACGCTCACCGAAGTCGCCGCCGTAGGCTTGGAACCACTTGCCGTAGCGGTCTTTTTTCCAGATGGACTGGTCGATGTAATCCCAGATGAAGCCGCCCTGATAGCCGCAGTCCTTCTGGTCGGCAAGTTCCGTGTACTTGTGCAAAGCACCGTTGGAGTTGCCCATAGCATGAGAGTATTCGCACTCGATATAAGGCCGCTTATCGCCCTGTGCCAGATACTCTTTAATGTCCTTGACCGTGCTGTACATATGGCTCTCGATATCGGTGGTTTCGAGGAAGCGGGGATCATTGACCACACCTTCGTAATGCACCAGACGGGTGTCATCAAAGCGGCGGACCATCTCTGCCATCTGGAGCAGGGTCTCACCACCAAACGATTCGTTGCCCAGAGACCAGATCAGAACAGCAGGATGGTTTTTGTCACGCTGGTAAGTGGAATTCATGCGGTCAAACAGGACGGCTTTCCACTCCGGCTTATCATTGGGCAAAACGCCCTCGATGCCGCAAATGCCCGCCTGATGGATGTCCCATGTGCCATGGGATTCCAGATTGTTCTCTGCGATCAGATACAGACCGTACTCGTCGCACAGGTCGTACAGTGCATCCTGATTCTGGTAATGGCTGGTGCGGATGGCATTGATGTTGTTCTGCTTCATGGTGATGATGTCCCGAAGCAGTTCCTCATGGGTGTGTACGCCCACAGCACGACCCGTAATGGAGCTGAACTCATGACGGTTGGCACCCTTGAACACGATGCGCTTGCCGTTGAGCAGCATCCGATTGTTCTTCAACTCGAACTTGCGGAAACCGATTTTCTGCCCGGTCACCTCTACCAGATGGCCTGCATCGTCCAGCAGCTCGATTTCCAGTTCATACAGAGCCGGGTCCTCTGCACTCCACAGGTGGGGGTTCTCCACCGCATGGCTGAATAGCGCAGAGCCGCCGTTCAGCGGGATTTTTTCGGAGAACACTTCCAGTTCACTGCGGCGCAGGGTCAGACGGGCTGCGCCCTTACCCTCCACCTGCAATGCAACTTCCAGCGTGGAATGAGTAAAATCATCCCCGGCAAACAGCGTTTTGACGGATACATCTTCCAGATGCACGGTGGGGATGGCGTACAGCCACACGCTGCGGAAGATGCCGGAGAAGCGGAAGAAGTCCTGATCTTCGCACCAGCTGGAGGAAGTCCACTTGAACACCTGCACAGCAAGTTTGTTCACGCCCGGCTGGAGATAGGGAGTCAGATCGAATGCGTGTGCGGAGAAGCTGTCCTCGGTGTAACCCACATAAGACCCGTTCAGCCAAAGAGCCATGCCGCTTTCCACACCCTCGAACTCGATGTGGATGGGCTTGCCCTCCATGGATTCCGGCAGCTCGAAGTATTTCACATAGCTTGCCACCGGATTGAACCGCTGCGGGATCTCACCCGGCTGTACTTCTTCACGGCCATCCCACGGATACTGAACATTCGCGTACTGGGGAATGTCGTAGCCCTCCATCTGGATGTGTGCCGGAACATGAATGTCGTCCCAACCGCTGCAATCGTAATCCGTCTTTTCAAAGCCGGGGATGGCACTGGTGTAGTTCTTTGCGTAGGCGAATTTCCAGATACCGTCCAGCTCATCGCAAGCGAAGATTCTCCTGCTAGATATTCTTCGCGGGAAGCATAGGTGCGGAAACTTGCATGAGCATTCAGCACGTTGTCCTTGAAAAAGGTGGGGTCTTTTACTTTTGCAAAATCAAATGCAGCCATAGTATTTCCTCATTTACCTTTTATAATTTTATAATCTTTCTCCAGCCTCCCCGGAGGAATCGCTGGATTCCTCCGGGGAACAGCAGATGAAGGAGAAATGATAATGGCTTGTTATCAGACTGCTGCACGCAGCTTTTCATTTGCTTCTTCGACCTTCATACGAGAGAGAATGAAGGTGATGATGGCATCCAGAGCAAACGGAATCACAAGATACATGATCTTCAGCATCGAGATGCAGGATTCGGGCTGGACAGCCAGCGCACGATCGAAATGGCTTGCAGCCAGCAGCCAGCCGGTGATGGCAGTACCCAGACCGCCGCCCAGCTTCACACCGAGAGAAGTGCAGGAGTACATCGTGCCATCCACGCGCTTATGCTTCGTCAGCCAAGTATATTCCGAGCAAGCAGCAATCGCAGCGTTCATATCGCCCTGCCAAGGACCCTGACCAAGAGCTGCGATTGCAGTAAAGAGCAGCATCAAGGTCACATTGCCGCTGCCCATGTAACCAGCTACAGCGACCAGTGCACGGGCAACGGTTGCCAGAGTATAGCTCATGACGTTCAGCTGATACATTCCATTCCACTTTGCAACCAAGGTCGGGGTGAACACCAGTGCGATGATCAGAGGGATGTTGATTGCCCAAGAGAATACACCGAACAGATTCTGGTTGCCAAGGATGTAGGTTGCATAGTAGGTGCCCATGCTGATCATGGCACCGTAGATCTGCTGCAAAATGTAGGTGACGCAAATCATCATATAATATTTGTTACCAGCAAGCAGCTTTGCAGCCTGAACCAGATTGTACTTTTCGTCCTGCTCGATTTCCTTTTTGTCGGTGGTATCCACCAACTCGCCTTCCGGCAGTTCCTTCACGGAGAAAACGGAGAGGGTGTTGACAAGCAGACCGATGATGGCGTAGATGATTGCAACAGTGCGCCAACCGGCAGCACCACCGCCCAATGTCGTAACAGCACCCAGCGTGATGGACTGGATGAGCAGGCTGGTGGCAAAGGCGAACATGAAACGCCAAGAACCCATCTCGACCTGTTCGGCACTGTTCTTCGTGATGAGAGCAGTCAGTGCAGAGTAAGCAATGTTGTTGGCAGTGTAGAATACAGCGTTCAGCAGAGTATATGCGATCAGGAACCATGCGTACTGTGCAAACTGTCCCAGATTGGTCGGGATGGCGAAAATTGCCACCAGCGTAATGGCACAGCCAATGTAGCCGTACAGCATCCACGGACGGGCTTTACCCATCTTAGAGTGCGTTTTGTCAATCAAAGAACCAAAGAAAATGTCCGTCACACCGTCCAGCAGTTTGGAAACTGCAATCAGAGTGCCGACAATACCGGGGTTCAGGCCAACGGTGTTGGTCAGATAGATCATGACGAAGGAGGACAGGAATGCATACACCACGTTGCCTGCAATATCACCTGAACCATAGCCGACTTTATTATACCACTTTAGATAACGTTTCTCAGTCATTGTGCTTTCTCCCATCTTGCTTGCTTTGTGTGGGCGCGACCAATCTGCTGCGCACTTCAGACTGGAATTCTCGTTACGCAAGTTGCCCAAATCTCTTGCGTTTCGTCTGAAAATATTATAGAATCTAATGGAGCGAAAAGATATAGACAAGATGGAACAAAATATGCACAAAATCAAAGAGTTTGTAATTTTTTGATAGAACATTTCCCAAATCACTGCAAAATCTCTGAAGACGAGGAGGACGCAGGGATGTATTTCAACTCAGGATATTTGAACAACTCCCGTTTGGATTTCAAAGACTACTCAAAGCCGCTGGTCGTAGGCAGTTGCGGCACTTATCGCTTGAAAAAACGCCCTAAGCTACCTACTTTTTGGGCAAAGGGTCGCAGAGACTATCAAATCCTCTATGTGGCATCTGGTAAAGCACACTTCTGGTTCGATGGTGTTGAGGAAGTGGTGACTTCTGGACACATGGTGCTTTATCAGCCGAAAGAAATCCAGAAGTATGTCTACTATGTAGAAGATCATCCAGAGGTGTTCTGGATTCACTTTACAGGATATGATGTCAAAAACGTCCTGAACTATCACGGAATCCCCTTGGACAAGCACGTTTTTTACAGCGGCACACTGCCGGATTACAAAATGCTGTTCCGAAAGATCATCCGGGAACTGCAACAATGTGAATATGGCTATGAAGACTATATTGCTTCTCTCTTCAACATCATTCTGCTTTTAGTAAGCAGACAACAGCAGGAAAGCGAGAAAACAACTACAAGCATCCCCGAAGAAATCGAAGCCGCCGTTGCCTACTTTAACGAGAATTATAATACAAAGGTCAGTGTGGACGATTACGCAGAATCGCTGCATATCAGTACGAACTGGTTTATCCGTAATTTTAAGCAGTACATGAAAATAAGCCCTGCACAATACATCCTGTCCCTTCGGATGGTAAATGCACAAAGCTTATTGGAGAACACCGAATACAATATTGGAGAAATTGCAGAGATCGTAGGGTATGATAACCCACTCTATTTTAGCCGGGTATTCAAGAAAGAGTATGGTGTCAGTCCGGCACAGTACCGAAAGAATCTGGAAGAATCTACTGAAAAATGAGAAAGATTCCTTATAAATAAGGAGAGTAGAACCATGCCGATAAAAAATGCGATCCACAGCCAACAAGTCTACGACCCAACGGATGAATCCATCATGGCAGAGCAGGAACTTTGCATGGAGCGGCTGTATGATTATAATCATACCCGCCCTTCCGAACACGCAAAACGGGCGCAGCTTTTGAAAGAAATGCTTGCAGAGTGCGGCGCAGGCTGCTGGATTGAACCGCCGTTTCACGCCAACTGGGGTGGAAAGCACGTTCACATGGGCGATTTTTTGTTAAGATAGATAAAAACAGAAAATCTTGCAACAAACCAGTGATTTGCTGCGTTATCTGGATAAAAGGGTTTATAGAGAGGAGCCGAAGATAGTGAAAAAACTGGTAGTAGACGTTGGTAGTATGCTAGTTGTGCAGTATTTGATATTTTTCTTTGTTGAAATAAGATTAGGGGAACAAGCGACCTTTACAAAGTTTATAACTAACAATTATATCCTTACTTTTTGGATAATTTATCTTGCAAGTCGGATTGTGAATTACAAAATTAAAAAGCCCCGCAATGAGAAATAAATCTAAAAAGGAGCGTTTCGGATGAGAGCAAGAAAAATTGTGTTAATGTTTGCGGTAATAGCGGTGCTACTAATATTAATATTGGGCAGGCCAATAATGACTGATGCTCCACAAATTATGGGCAGTAAAGAAATTGAAGACGCACTTAATGCAGCATCCGAATTAGATGAGCAAAATGTTGTTCGTGTTGATATTCCAGACGGAAATGGCGGGTATAAAACGTTACAAGGAGAGGAAGCTAGAGAACATTATAGCAAAGCAGTAGAGCAAACACAAAAAGAGCTTTTAGATGATTTATACAAAGAAAACTCAAAGGAATCGATTAAATGAATGATAGAGGACTGTTGTTTTGCCTTGGATATTTTAATTAAAGGTCAATTTTCTACTCTGCCATGGTTGAAGCCGAGCGAGAGATGATGCTCAATCTCACTACCCAGCACAAGCTGGGCATACTCCAAAGGCTTATCACATAATAGCCAGTCCCCAGCTCCAAAACTACTTTTAGAGGGTATACAAGGAGGTCTCTTTATGTTAGAACATTTTTTCAAATCTCTGGTTGCAACAGTTTCTGACCCTTACCAATGCAATCGCATCACGGATGCGTTGGCAGCAGCTGGAATTAAATTCTATTGCAAATCCAAAGATGTCAATCGGCATAACACATTTGACCAAGCGAGAATTGGAACTCTCGGCATAAAACCGAGGTATGTCACAGAGGTGTTTGTGGACAAAGAAAATGCTGATATGGCTCTGCACATTATACATACCCTGTCATAAACCCGGAGTTCCCCTGCAAACCAAACATTCCGATATATAAAAAGGACGCTGCCGCCTCTGGGTGAGAGGTTGCAGCGTCCTTTTGACATCAGAGGGCGAATGATCTGTCAGACCGAACGGTTCTCAGTAAATTGGATGCTTTTAACTTGCATTTTCCTGATTTTCAAGAATGCGCCAGCCGTCCATCAGGTCTGAATTTTCCATAATAAAGGTGTGGGCGGTATCCTGTCCCCACGAGTTGTCGTATTTCAGCATCAGATAATCGCTCAACTCGGTTCGATTTTTGAACTTCAACAAGCGATACGGCTCCTGAAAAGCAACCTTTTCGACAAAATATACCGCATCCGATGTGGGAAGCATAACGCCGACATGACCGATCATAAGAGAATTGTCCGTTTCAGAGAACTGGTCGTGCAGAACCACGGAGACGAGACGGATCTTATCATCTTCCACGAAGGAGAGGCCGCGTTTCTTCCATTCCTGCTGAATCGTTTTCAAATGGGTAGGAATATCGGTCGTATTGGTGGTTTTGACCGGGGCGAACAGCGCATCAAACTTTTGCCGTTCATCGCCGCAAAGGGATTCCGGGTCAGAATCCAGTGTTTCATAGTCCATAAACAGGGTGTCCTCGGCTGAGTCAAGGTCTGCCTTGCCCGTGACAGTGATAAAATCACCGAACAGCCCACAAGCGGTAATCCGACAGTTCCAGCCGGGGAAGGTGTCATATTTTTCCGTCCATGCGTCCTGCATGGAGTAAGGATCGTATTTCAGATCCGAAGGCTTGGCATTTTCAAACCCTGTGGTGAGCCATGCCGGGTCCACAGCATTGTTGAACTTTTGCACATGATCAAAGAAGGTCTGTATCCGCAGGTCGGATACGCCGGCATCCTGCAAAAGTTTGGAAAGAAGATCCTGTGTATCCGAATCTGCTAAATTGGAGTATTCGATTTGCTGAAGGACGGGCTGAGAGGTTTTTTGAGTGCAGCCCACTGCCAGAAACGCACTGCAAAAAAGTGCAGCGGTGCAGACAAGAAAAGTTCGACGTTTCAAAAATGGTCACCTCGTTGTGTTTTTCGGAAAATTTCTTTGAGTGCCGGAGTCTCCACCATAGGCGAAGAGAGCAATGATGGAGGTTTCGTAACGAATGGTATCACAGATAAACAAAAAAAATCAATGACTTCTGTCGTATTTGACCATATATAATGTTGCAGTATCCATATCCCATACGGCTAACGCCCATGGTGGGAAAGACAATGCGGCAGTTTTCTGAACGATTTTCTTCATGTCGGACACAACAGGAGTATACCCAAGTTGGAATAAGAATTTTCCGTTTTTTCCGAATGGAAGGTTCAAATCGCTTTCTGAATAGACGGAGAATATCGACTTGCGAAGTACGATACGGCAATCCCATAGATCTCTCCATGCTGCGGTGGGAGCCTGAAGAAAAGCCTCGTCTACATTATAATAGGCCGCAATCGTGATGTGTGTGTGACTTTCCTCCGTATAAGATTTGTAGAGCCAGGAAGACCGATAGGGCATCTTTTCCAGACCGATTTCACATAGATAATGCTGCTCCTCAGAGATGTGTTTTTTCTTTTTCATACATTCCATCGTTTGTATAACGGCAGGCAGATGTTCTTCGGCGGGGCTTCTTCCAAGAAAAATCACTCGTGAAGATTGAAACGGGAGTTTTACGGTACGCAGTGCCAGCAAGCAATGCAGACGTATATACATCTGCTTATTTTGATTTGCAAAATACTTGTTGGGAAATCCCAAACCCTTGAACTGCATCCCGTGGATGGATATGATTTGCCATGGACTGGAAGCAGATGGCATCCTGACCGGGGCAGGGAACAGGAAGTGGCACACCAGCACCATCAAGAGGATTCTGACCAATGAGAAGTACATTGGCGACGCTTTGCTTCAGAAGACCTGCACTATCGATATCCTGAACAAGACCCGTGTGGCCAATAACGGCATCGCACCTCAGTATTATGTAGAAGATGACCATGAGGCCATTATCCCCAAGGAAATCTACATGAAGGTGCAGGAAGAACTGGTACGCCGCAGGAATGTGCAGGCCAGCCCCAGTGGGAAGAAACGGATGTACAGCTGCACGCATTGTTTTTCACAGGTGGTGGTCTGCGGAAACTGCGGAGAGGTGTTCAAGCGCATCCACTGGAACAACCACGGCTGCCGTTCCATTGTCTGGCGGTGCGCAAGCAGGCTGGAACAGGGTGGTGGGGTCTGTAATGCCAGAACAGTCAACGAAAAAGAACTTGAACAGGTCATTTTGAGAGCCTTGAATGAAATGCTGAGTGCGAAGACTACATACAAGGAACAGCTCCAGAAGAATCTGATGCTTGTGCTGCGGAATGATACCTCTGCCCAGAAAGACCGCATTGCGGAACGGTTGCTGGTGCTCCAACAGGAACTGTTGAACCGTGCCAACAATCGTGAAGCCTACGATGATGTTGCCGAGGAGATTTTCCACCTGCGCGAACTGCAACGGCAAACCGATTCCGATGAAACCACCAAGGCAATCCAGATGGAGCTCATCAAGGAGTTGCAGGATTTTATTGGACAGCAGAGAAATGAGTTGACCGAGTTTGATGAAAAGCTGGTCAAGCGCTGGCTCCGGCAAATCATGGTCTGGGATGACCACTACACCGTGGAACTGAAGTCCGGACTGAGTATTGATGTGCCTGCGTGAAAAAATGTGCTTCTTGACGTTCTGTGAAATGCCAGATATAATGATAATAAGTTGAATAACGTATTATGTTAGTAGGAGGTTTTGGAATATGTTGGAAGAGCAAGTTGCTACATTGACGGGAATTTTGAAAAATGAAGATATTAAAAAGTACGCTGGGGATTCATTTTACAATCTTATCAAAGTGGTGCTCTTTCATGATAATGGAGCTGCCATGGATAGTGTTAGAGATGTGAAAGACATTGTTTTCCACATACCGACTGCACTGTTCTGGGATAAGATGCAAAGGTATTTGTATGGCACATTTAAGTCCTTTGATGAACAGGTTGAAATGTCAAATAAGTTCAGTGGGGATAATGTCGATTACAGTGTTTTTGTAAAAAGGCAAATGCAACTGATAGATAAAATTGACGAGGATGCAAAGGTTGATTGTTTTGCTAATCTTACGAGGTGCTTTTTGTTGACCGAAATGAATGTCGCGTTGTATTATAAGTTGGCAAACTTTCTTAATCTATGCACATCAGAAGAACTGAATTATATTAAAGACTTCGGCAAGGACGAGAAATCAAACTTGAATGTGATGATAGCCTCGTTGTATCAGTATGGATTGTTTGAACAAGATGGGGCGTATTATGTACTATCAGATTTTGGCAAAGCACTAAAAGCGGATAGCTTAAATTTTGATGAACCTGCAATGTGCAGAAACAGGATACTAACTTACGACCAAATGGAACCGTTAAATATTGCAGATCCTATAAGTGTAGATGAAATTCAGGAAATTATGAATATGTGAGGAGGATTCTCGCAGGATGAGAATTGTATAAGTTGATAAAATGATAAACCGCCAGTGTACCATGTGATAGATTTCACATGATACGCTGGCGGCGTTTTTGCGTTAGTAAGTATAAGCCGATAGAACTCCATTTACAATTTGGGTCTAATAAGTAATGTGCTGCCAAACATAACAAAAATAATAGCTGCGCCCATGAATTCAAAAAGGCGTTTATGAGAATTGTTTAGCTGTTCTTTTTGAAATTCTCGGCTGGCTGCGTTTTCACGGGCTGTCGATTCAGCAATTGTACGCATAGTCTTTAGAATTTCATCCCGATGTTCTTGTGAAAGACCTTCTCTTTGAAGTTCACACTCGCAAGCAGCAAGCACACGATAATTCTGATTTTGCACTCTTGTGGTTGATGCGATGTTGGCTGATAACGCACGTTTTGCATTTATACGCTCATCTTTTGCAGAGTTGATTACTTCATCCATAATCATACTTAGCGGATTGTTCTCTGTCAGGTGGTATGGAAACGGAATAAAATCGGTGGGGCGTGGCTCCGTTAATATGCCGGGTTCGTTACTATCTGAAATTATGCTTTCGGTTGTCATGCTTTTTCCTCCTCGACATTTATTTGCTCAAATTCATATGCTCCAATAGGATATTCTGAGATAACGCCATTCACATGCAAATGACGATGACATTCCGGACATTCAATATCGGTGGTATCGAAGATATGCTCACAGCGGTATCCCATGGGTTCTTCAGAATCCTGTTCATCACTGTAGTCGGAGAAGTCGACAACAAACTCTTCGCCACAATCGGCGTAAGGACATTTTATTAGCCGTTGCTGACTTATATGGTCTACGGACCAACCCGATGCCGCTGCATTAGTATTTATTATGTGCTCTTTAACTTCAACCGCCTTATAATAACTGAGCAAAGCTTTTCGGAACACTTCGGATTTTGCCTGACCTGTCAACTTGCTAGCACATGTAAGCATCCGATCTTCTTCAGCATTTAAACGAACTTTATAAACTAGATCTCTTGTGGTTTCCTTTTTAGGTCTGCCCCTCATGCCTATCACCTCGATTTTATGTGGGCACAATAATTATAGCAGACTAAATAACTATAGTCAATATTTGTGGGCACAAAAAATAACTGCCGGTGTACGAGAAACCAAATACACTGGCGGTCTTTTCTATATCTAAAATCTTCTTGACATCTAAATCCTACACTGGATACCCCAAGATACCTGAGTTGCCGGATTTGCTGTTAGCCCAAACATCTAATCCAGAAACTCAATTATCTGCTACCCCTGTGGCTACGATTTAGATATTGCCCAAATTCTCAAAAACTGCCCTCGACCTGTTTCCAAGGACGAGAACGGTTCAGACTGTAAAATGATGTCCGAACGATATTGAACGAATCATCGCATGATATTACTGCACTTTTGACATCAAGAGTACGCACTCGCAATGCCTCGTCCTCGGGAACAAATCCACAGGCTGCACCTTTTCCGTGCGGTACCCCTGTGTCTCCAGCCACTTGGCGTCCCGGGCGGCGGTGGCCGGGTTGCAGCTGACATAGACCACCCGCTGGGGATTCATCTTGACAACAGCAGAAAGGGTGGCTTCATCGCAGCCTTTGCGGGGCGGGTCGAGGACGATGACGTCCGGGCGCAGGCCCTCAGCCGCGAGGCGGGTGGCGGCAGCGCCGGCGTCGGCGCAGAAAAAGCGGCTCTTGGTGGCGATGGCGTCGCCCATCCGAGCGGCATTTGCCTTAGCGCTTTCAATAGCCTCTGGTACAATCTCCACACCCACCAGCTCCCGGCAGTGGTCTACCATCGAAAGGCCGATGGTGCCCATGCCGCAGTAGAGGTCCAGCAGCAGGTCGTCCGGGGTGAGCTGGGCATATTGGGCCGCGATGCCGTAGAGTTGCTCAGCGGCCAGTGTGTTGACCTGATAGAACGACAGGGGGCCCAGCCGGACGGGGACGCCGCAGAGGGTGTCTTCGAGGTAGCCAGGGCCATACAGGGGGTGGGTCTCGCTGCCCAGAATGACATTCGTATTTTTTGCGTTGACATTCAGTAAGATGGTGGCAATGGCCGGAAACTGCTCCCGCAGCTGGGCCACCAGCTCCTCACTGTGGGGGAGCTTTGCCCGGGTGCAGACGAGGCAGACCATGATTTGGCCGCTGTGTGCCCCCCGCCGCAGGAAGATGTGGCGGACAAGGCCCTTGCCGCTCTCCTCGTCGTAGGGCTGGATGCCATGGGCGGCGAAGAATGCGCAGAGCGCGTTGCCGATCTCATTGAGCACGCCGGGCTGCAGCTTACAGTCCGGGCAGGGGACGATGCGATGGGTGCGGCCAGCATAAAAACCAATGCAGGGCTGGCCGTTTTTGTCCCGCCCGACCGGGAATTGCACTTTATTGCGGTAGCGGTCCACCTCGGGGGAGGGGACTGTGGGCAGCACAGGGACATCCAGCCCGCCAATGCGGCGGAACGCGTCTGCTACGTTCTCGTGTTTGGCCTGCAGCTCTGCCTTATAGCTGAGATGACGCAGGCTGCAGCCGCCGCAGGGACCGGCGGCCGGGCAGTCTACCTCCACGCGGTCGGGCGAGGGGGTGAGCAGTTGGTCCAGAATGCCAAACGCGTAGCGGCCGCAGTCTTTGACGATCTTGATCCGCGCTTCATCGCCGGGGGCAGTGTTGGGTACAAAAACGGCCTCGCCGTCCGCGGAGTGGGCCACGCCGCTGCCGTCGCTGGAAAGGCGCTCAATGCGGAGGGTCAGGAGTTGATTTTTCTGTAAAGGCATGTTGGAACGGTCTCCTTATGGTTTTTCCTGCGGCGCGGCGGCAGGATCGGTCTGGGTGGCCATGTATTTGCTGGGCGGCACGCCCTTGGCGCGCTTGAACACCCGCGAAAAATAGAACTGATCAAAGAAGCCTACCGAGATGGCCACCTCTGCAATGGACAAGTTGCCTGCCCGCAGCAGCTTGCAGGCCTCGTTGATGCGGTATTCGGTCAGGTAATCAATGGGGCTCTGGCCCACGTTGAGCATGAACACCCGGTACAGGTGGCTGCGGGAAACTCCCACGCTCTTGGCCACATCGTCGATGGAAATGTCGTGGGAGTAGTTGAACTGGATGTACTTGATGGCGTTGAGCACATACTGGCTGGAGGAAGAAGTGCTGTGGGGCTTGGACTCGCTGGTCTCCCGCATGAGGGCGGAGATGAACAGGTAGAGATAGCCCACCATGGCAGCCTCGTCCTGAGGCTGCAGCCCGCGGGAGGAGTAGATGTTGGTCAGGGCTGCCCGCATCCCCTCCGGGTCCTGCGTGTGGTGGACAGGTGCTTCATCGGTAAAGGGGAGCTGAGCGGCCAGCTTATGGGCGCAGGCACCGTTGAAGCCGACCCAGCTGTACTCCCAGGGCTGTTGCTCATCCGCCGTATACCGGATGAGCTGGCTGGGCTTGGCAAAGAACAGATCGCCCGGCGCGACCGCAAAGGTCTTGCCGCCCACCTCAAATACGCCCCGGCCGGAGACGACCAGGTGGATGAGGTAATGGTCGCGGATGCCGGGCCCCCAGGTCTGGCCGGGGGCGCAGCGCTCCAAACCACAGTTGAAGATGGAAAGTTCAATATTATTGGTGTCGCTCTGCTTGAACGACTGTTTATAAACGTCTGCCATTGTGGCTCCCTCCCGCCTGTCAGATTTCTGGTGCCAGTATACCACAATTGCCCTTGCAAATTCAACAAAAGTACATCTTATTCTTTGGGCTGGACACCAAAAAAATGCTTTTTTCGGCAATCGAATTGAAAATCGGGCGTCGATGCATTAAAATAGTTGTATCAAACCAGCATGGAGGAATTTTGCGGGGAGGTTCTGCGATGGCAACGAGTGCACAGGTCCGGGACGAAATTCTGGCGGGTAAATGGGACGAGACACTGTGGGCGCTGTACGGCGGCGGTGCGGCAGAGCTGAGGCGGCAGCGGGCACGCTATGCGGCGGCACTGGAACAGTTTGAGCTCTACTTTGGGCCGGGGCGGCAGGTGCGGCTGTACTCGGCCCCGGGCCGGACCGAGCTGGGCGGCAACCACACCGACCACCAGCACGGTTATGGGCTGGCGGCGGCGGTGACACTGGATCTGATCGCGGTGGCGTCCCCCAGCGATGACGGGTTCATCCGGGTCAAATCCCGGGGGTTCAACAAGCTGGACGTCATTGACCTGAGCGAGCCGGAGCCCCAACAGGGGGAGAGCACCCATTCCGCCAGCCTGATCCGGGGCATTGCGGAGGGGTTCCGGGCGCTGGGGAAAGAGATCGGCGGCTTTGATGCCTACACCGCCAGCGATGTTCTGCGGGGGTCCGGCCTTTCCAGCTCGGCGGCGTTTGAGATGGGAATGGCCGTCGTCCTCAACGGGGAGTATGGCTGCGGCCTCTCGGGGCCGGAGATGGCAAAGATCTGTCAGTATGCGGAGAATACTTATTTCGGCAAGCCCTGCGGCCTGCTGGACCAGCTGACCAGTGCCGTGGGCGGCGTCATCTTTGCAAATTTTGCGGACCCCTGTGCCCCTGAAATTGAAAAAATCCACGCGGCGGGTCTGCTGCCGGAGGGGGTTACTCTTTGCGTGACCGATACCCAGGCCAGCCACAGCGAGCTGACCGGGGAATTCGCGGCCATTCGCCGGGAAATGGAGGCTGTGGCGGCCTGTCTGGGCCAGAATGTGCTGGGGCGGGTGCCGGAAACAGCATTCTGGCAGGCGCTGCCCCGGCTGCGCACTCAATGCGGGGATCGAGCGGTCCTGCGGGCCATCCATTATTATCAGGAAAACGCCCGGGCGCTGGCCCAGAAGAATGCCCTGCAACGAGGAGACTTTGCGGAGTTTCTGCATCTCATCCGGGCAAATGGCCATTCCTCGTTTGAGTACTGTCAGAACGTCTACTGCGCCTCCGACCCGCGGCATCAGGGCTGAGCATCGCGCTGGCGCTGAGCCAGAGCATCCTCGAAGCGGGCGGCGGAGCCTGGCGGATGCAGGGCGGCGGTTTTGCGGGGACGATCCAGGCCTTTGTGCCTGCCCCGCTGCTGGAAGCTTACTGCGCGGCCATCGAGAGCGTGTTTGGCCCGGGCAGCTGTTACCGCCTGAAACTGCGGGAGCAGGGAGCCGTTCAAATAGGGAGCGAGATGTAAATGCGATTTCAGGATGGAGTGGGAGAGACTACCTGCCTGAGCCAGAAAGAAGAATGCAACAGGATGTACACCCTGCATTACGATTCCCCGCTGGGCGGCATCCTGCTGGCGGCGGATGAGGTGGGCCTGACCGGCCTCTGGTTTGAGGGAGAAAAATATTTCGCCAATATCCTTGGCCCGGAACAGCAGGAGCGAGAGACGCCTGCCTTACAAACGGCAAAGCGCTGGCTGGATGTTTATTTCAGCGGCCGGGAGCCGGATTTTACCCCACCGCTCCACCCCGTTGGGTCGCCGTTCCGGCGGGCCGTGTGGGAGCTGCTGCTCCAGATCCCTTACGGCCAGACCACGACCTATGGCGCGCTGGCACGGCAGCTGGCTGCAAAACAGGGCAAGACCCGGATGTCAGCACAGGCAGTCGGCGGGGCGGTAGGCCACAATGAAATCTCCATCATCATCCCCTGCCACCGGGTGGTGGGAACCAGCGGCAGCCTGACAGGCTATGCCGGTGGTATTGAGAAAAAAGTGCGCCTGCTGCAGCTGGAACATGCGGACATGAGCCGCTTTTTTGTGCCGACAAACGGCACGGCACTGTAAAACACAACAAAAAGGCCGGGGCCTCCGCGTTTGCAGGAGCTCCGGCCTTTTGCCGTAAAAAGATCTGGCCTTTAATTCTGGGTCGTGTCGGTCAGGTCCAGCACCGGGCCAAAGGGGTCAAACACCAATCCCTGGATGCCGTCCGCGATGAGCAGCCGCTTCTGCTGGCTGAACAGCGGCACCACGGCACAGTCACTCAGCAGCTGGCGCTCACAGTCGGCCAGCAGGGAACACCGGGCGCTGCCCGTGGCGGTGCTGCTGGCGGCAAGCTGGGTGGCGTAAAGAGAGTTGGCGTAGCCCGTCAGCCCGCCGCCCTGGGCGGTGAACTGGGCCAGCACGTTGTATACGCTGCCGCTCTCGGCGCTGATGGGGGCCAGCGCAATGGTGTAATTGCCCTCGGCAAGCCGCTTTTCAAATTCCTCCGGCTCCACTTCTTCCAGCGAGAAGAAGAGGGAAAACTGTTTCTGCCACTCGCCGTTGATCTCCTCGGCTGCCTGAGTCAGGCCGCTGCCGGCGGGCAGCAGGAGGGTGACATTGTTGAAATCAGAGTTGGACATTCCCTGCCGGGCCTCGCGGTAGAGGCTGGCAGCATCGACCGGGGCGGGGGTAGGGTCGCCTGCGGCGTCGCGGTAATCGATGCCGTCCACGGTCAGCCCATCCGGGATGAGCCCCGTGACCGGTGCGAACAGCCCGGAGTCCGGGGTACTGGCGGCGGTGCGGGCCACCTCGGCCAGCGCCTGCCGCAGCGGGGTAGAGCCAAACACGGAATTGCAGTTGAAGAGCAGGCTCCAGGCGGTATCCGAGTAGGAGATGCTCTGCAGGCTGGTGGCCTCGCCGGTTTCGTCCAGAGCCGCGGAGCATTTTTCATTGGCAATGAGCTGGGCTGCCGACTGGCCGGAGGCACCGGTATTCTGCACCAGCCGCAGGCTGTCAACGCGGTTCCCGCTGGGTTCCCGGCGGAGGAACAGGCCGCTGGCGGTCCAGTTATAAAGGTAAAAGCTGCCGCTGGAAAGGGTGGAGGCGGCGCTCAGGCCATAAGTACCCCGGGTGCTGTTGAAAAAGTCCTCGTCGCAGGGCATGGCGCCGGGCAGGGTGAGCTTGGAGAGAAAATTCTCGTCCGGCTCGCTCAGGCAGAACACAAGGGTGGCATCGCCACGCGCCTGAACGCCGAGGGCTGTCTCGGGCAGCTGGCCTGCCAGCACGGCGGCGCTGTTCTCAATGGGGGAAAATTCCACCGCATAGGGAGAAGCAGTATCGGCCCGGAACATCCGCCGGAACGCGAACACGAAATCCTCGGCTGTGATGGCGTAGTCGGTGGCTGCGCCCTTGGTGGCGGCATAGGTCAGGCCGCTCTTTAACGTAAAGGTGTAGGTGCGGCGGTCCGGGGAGACTTCCCAGTGTTCCGCAAGGGCGGGGACGAGCTTGCCGCTGGCGTCCTTACGGACAAGGCCGCTGTAAAGGTTCTCGCAGGCGATGACGTCCGAAGCCGTGGAGGCTACCTGCGGGTCGAGGTTTGACGGGATGGTATCCACGAACCAGGTAAAACTGGCCGAGCCCGAGCCGCACCCGGCCAGACTGAGCACAAACACGGCAGCGAGGAGGGCACAGAGCACCCGGCGCGGGCCGTGGGAAAGATTTTGTTTGTTGGTAGATCGTTTCAAAGGGAAAGTTCCTTTCAGGGCTCCAGGCCCCCGTTTTGCGTGTGCCGGGCGCTGCAGGGCACGGGCCGGAATAACCCGTTGATGCAGCGTCGAAAAAAGGCGCACTGTAAGTGTAGCAGAAAGCAGGGGAAAAGACAATTGTCTTTTTGTGAATTTCTCAGGGGATTTTGTTGCTCCGTTTGGCGGTTTTCCGTTGCCAAGCAGACCGAAAAGGTGTAAAATAAGGCGGAATCCCTTTTGAAATAGTGCATCACTTTGTATTTATATAGGAGGAACCTGATTTATGCAGAAAGAACAGCAGCAGCTTGCCGCACTGATCAAGGGCAAAAAGGTTGCATTCATTGGTGCCGGCGTCAGCCATAAGGCGCTCATCAAGGAGTTTGTGGAGCTGGGCGCTCATGTGACCCTCTGCGACCAGAAGAAGTCCGTGGACGATTTTGGCGATTACGCTGCCACCATCCGGGAGCTGGGCATTGACCTGAGCCTGGGCGAAAACTACCTCGAAGGCTTCAAAGGCCAGGACATCATCATGCGTACCCCCGGCTTTGTGGGCTATTTTGAAAAGCCCCTGCAGGACGCTATGGCGGCGGGTACCATGGTCACCAGCGAGGTGGAGCTTTTCTTTGATTTCTGCCCCTGTGAGATCGTGGGCGTGACCGGCTCCGACGGCAAGACCACCACCACCACCCTCATCTCCAAGTTCTATGAGGCCGCTGGCCGCAAGGTGCACCTGGGTGGCAACATCGGCGCCGCTCTGCTGCCCATGCTGCCCGAGGTGGCTCCGGAGGATGTGGCGGTTGTGGAGCTGTCCAGCTTCCAGCTGATCAGTATGCACAAGAGCCCGAAGATCGCGGTGGTCACCAACGTTACCCCCAACCATCTGGACCACCACAAGGATATGCAGGAGTACATCGACGCCAAGCGGAACATCCTCATCCATCAGGTGCCGCCCTGCCGCGAGGTGCTGGGCTATGAGAACGAGATCACCCGTGGGATGCAGGCCGACTGCAAGGGCAAGCAGGTCTGGTTCACCCGCCTGCACGAGACCGACAATGGTGCTTTCCTGCGGGATGACGGAATGCTCTGCATGGCCGAGGACGGCGTTGTGACACCGTTCCTGGCCCAGAAAGACGTCAAGCTGCGGGGCCTGCACAACATCGAGAATCTGCTGGCAGCTGCCGCTGCCGTCTGGGGCGAGGTGCCGGTAGAAGCCATCCAGAAAGTGGGCAGCACCTTTACGGGTGTGGAGCACCGCATTGAGCCGGTCCGTGTGCTGGACGGCGTTACTTATTATAATGACTCCATCGGCACCAGCCCCACCCGTACCATCGCGGGCCTGCGCAGCTTCAACCAGAAGCTCATCCTCATCGCGGGCGGCTACGACAAGCACATCCCCTATGAGCCTCTGGCACCGGAGGTCATCCGGCACGTCAAGACCCTGATCCTCATGGGCGCTACCGGCCCCCGCATTGAAAAAGTGGTGCGGGAGCATCCGGATTTTGCCGCCAGCGGCCTCGTCATCGAGCACGCTGATAACATGCAGCATGCTGTGGAGCTGGCCCGAGCCGCCGCTCACCCTGGCGATGAGATCATTCTCTCGCCCGCCAGCGCCTCCTTTGACCTCTACCCCAACTTTGAGGTGCGCGGCCGCGAGTTCAAGAAGATCGTCAACGAGCTCAAGTGATCGCACAGGTAAACACGCCCCGCCAGCGTCAGCGCTTTTTGAACGCCTGCCGGGGGAAGCTCTGCTGCGGGGCCACCCTGCCGCTGGCGCTGCAGCTGCTGGGCAAAGCCCAGCCGGGCCGTTTCTTTGCCGGGCCGACGCTGGCGCTGGACATCGGCGGCCGCACGGCTTGGGCGGCAGGCCACGCCAACCCCGAGGAGCTGGCCAGTTTTCTGAATTTCTGCGGCTGCAGGGCCGTCATTCTGGATGAGGCCGAGTGCCCGCCCCCTGTGGGCTGGCAAAAGACGTGTGACCACACCATCTTCGGCCTTGCGGCGGGGGAACAGCTGCCCCTGCCAGCCCAGACCGAGGCGCAGAAAGCCCTCTGGGAGAGCCTGACCTTTGTGGAAGATCCGGCTTCCGGCCCGGTGGCGGAAAATCTGTTCCCGGACCGGCCTGCCCGGCGGGATGATTTTTACTCGGAGCTCTGCACCAAGCGCAGCCGGGGCAAGGCACTGGTCTGGACCTTGGAGCAGGGCGGGAACATCGTCTGCACGGTGGGAGCCTACGCCCTTTGCAACGGGCAGGCCTACATGGCCTGCGGCCAGACCGCCGAAGCTCTCCGGGGCCAGCGGGTCGGCGGGCGGCTCATCGTCCAGATGGCCAACGCCCTCTCCGCGCAGGGGGATCAGCCCGTTTTCCTCTGCAGCCCCGAGCGGGTGCATTTTTACACACAACTCGGCTTCCACCCGCTTGGCACCCTTGCGCGTTACGAAAGCCCGATTGGAAAGGATTAAAATTTTTAAACATGTCAATGCTGAACCATTTCTTTGATTATAAACCCGAGGTGCTCGCCCTGGACGAAAAGGCCATGGAGCTCTGCCAGCCCTATTTCCGCCACATGGAGGAGATCCGGGATTTCAACCAGCTCAAGATGCTCAAGGCTTTTGGGGATACCCAGATGTCTTCTACCGATATGCTGGGCACCACGGGCTATGGCCTGTGGGATTCCGGCCGCGCCAAACTCGAGCAGATCTTTGCCCAGGTGATGGGCGCGGAAGACGCCCTTGTGCGCAGCCAGTTCCAGAGCGGCACCCATACTCTGGCCGTGGCCCTGTTTGGTCTACTGCGGGCAGGGGATACCCTGCTGGCCGCCACCGGCCGTCCCTACGATACGCTGGAGGGTGTCATTGGTCTGGATGGCAAGGGCAAGGGCACCGGCACCCTGATGGACTACGGCGTAAAGTACGACGAAGCTCCCCTCAAGCCCGATTTTACCCCGGATTATGAGCTGATTGCCCAGAAAGCCCCGGGGGCTAAGGTCTGCCACATCCAGCGCAGCCGTGGCTACCTGCAGCGCAACGCTTTTGACCTCGAGACCATCCGCAAGATCGCCGAGACGGCCCGCAGGGCAAACCCGGACATCATCATCTTTGTGGACAACTGCTACGGCGAGTTCACCCAGACGCAGGAGCCCTGCCAGGTGGGCGCGGACCTCGTGGTGGGCAGCCTCATCAAGAACCCCGGCGGCGGCATTGCCCCCACGGGCGGCTACATCGCGGGCCGGAAAGATCTGGTGGAGCTGTGCGCCTACCGTCTGAACGCCCCCGGCCTGGGCAAGGAGCTGGGCTGCACGCTGGAAACGCCCCGTGATATGTACCTGGGCTTCTACTATGCCCCCGGCGTGGTCTGCGAGGCCATCAAGACCGCCATCTATGCGCAGTGCCTGCTGGAGCTGCTGGGCAAGAACCCCATCCCGCGCTACTGCGACGACCACAACGACATCGTGACCTGCTTTGATGCCGGCACGGCGGATGCCCTGGTGGGCTTCTGCCGCGGTGTGCAGGCCGCCAGCCCGGTGGACAGCTACGCGGCCCCGGAACCCTGCCCGGAACCGGGTTACACCGATGAGGTGATCATGGCCAGCGGCAGTTTTACCCAGGGCAGCACCATTGAGCTCTCCTGCGACGGCCCCCTCCGCGCTCCCTACACCTGCTACCTGCAGGGCGGCCTGAACTTTGCCGCCAGCCGTGCCGGTGTGCTGCTGGCCGTGCAGAACGCTTACTTTAACAACTAAGGCAACCTCTCCGCCACAGCTGACGCGGACGCGCCTGAGAGGGCAAGGACGTTATTCCAAAATTGGCAGCTTCAGCGTAAAGCGGCTGCCCTTGCCCACCTCGCTTTGCAGGGTGATCTCCCCGTGGTGGAGATGAGCCAGCTCCTGCGCGATGGTCAGCCCAAGGCCGGTGGAATCGTGCTTGGTGTTGGCCGTGGTGTGAAAATAGCGGTCGAACACGGCTGCCTGATCTTCCGGCGCAATGCCGCACCCGGTGTCCTGCACCGTCACCCGGGCGGTTCCGCCCTCCCGCGCGCAGGTCACTGTGACCACACCGCCCGCAGGAGTATAGTGGATGGCGTTGGTGACGAGGTTCTGCACCACCTGCTGTAAGCGCACGTTATCGCCCCAGACGGGCAGGAAGCAGTCCGTCTCCGCCCGGAGGGTGACCCCTTTCTGGGCGGCTTCGCTCTGGCAGGCGGCGCAGACGGCGGCGGTGGCTTCGTTCAGGGCCACCCGGTCCTCATTGAGCAGCACCTGCTTCTGCTCGAGCTTGGCCGCCAGAAAAAGGTCTTCCGTCAGACTGCGGACAAAAGCCACCCGCTGCTGCAGGGCCGGCAGCAGGGCCGGCAGGGCGTCGGGAGCCTCGGCCAGGGTATCCAGCCCATTGCTCACGGCAAACAGCGGGCTGCGCAGGTCGTGAAAGATGTTCAGCATCATGCTCTTGCGGGCTTCGGTCTCCTCGGTCAGGGCCCGGGTCCGCTCGATGACCCGGGTGTCCAGCTCCTGGGCCAGCTGCTCGGTACGGTCAAACTGCAAAGCAAAGCGGCGGCAGACGTAAGTCATGCAGCCCAGCGCAAACGGGATATCGAACACCCGGGCGCACCGCAGCAGGTAGAGCGGGTAGCACTCTACATAAAAGGGGAGAATGGGCAGCAGGGCCCACACCCGGAACCCTGTTGTGATGGCGCAGGGAAAGAGCAGCAGCCCGGCGGCTTCGTACCCGCGCAGGTAGGCTGAAAGCAGCAGGTAGAGGCAGATGCACATGCCGGCCGTCAGCGTGCCGAACCGCAGGATGGGCAAGCGGACTTGCCCCAGCAGCAGAAAGACTGCCGAGGCGGGCACTACCCATTTGGCGGGCAGAGGCAGGGCCAGCAGCGCTGTGGAGAGCAGGGCCGACGCCAGGATCGTGATGGCAAAAAACAGCCGCATGAACCGCTGGAGCAGCCCCTGAAACCCGGCAGGGAAAAAGGCTGCCAGGGTGCCCCAGAAAAAGAGAACTGCCAGATAGAGGAGAAAATAGCGCAGCTCCGGCTGCTTTTTGTAGTGGTAAAGGGCCAGGATGGCAGCGGCCAGCGTGGCAAAGACGATGAGCGCCACCAGCTGCAGATGGCTGCGTACCAGGTCGCCCAGGGGGCTTTGAATCTCTGTCCGTGAGATGCCCCCGGAAAGAACGAGAAAATGCTGATTGAGCAGGACGCCCGCCAGTGCGATGCCCAGTGCCAGCAGCACCGCCGCCGCGGCACAGAGCTGTTTTTTCCATTTCATGTTGGATTCCTCCCCCAGAAACCAGTTGAGAATTTGAACCGGATACGGTATACTGTTAATAGTATAACAAAGAATAGCCAAAAAGGGGAGAGCAAATAGGGATGATCCGCGTTTTAATGGTGGAAGATGACCCGGTGATCCGCGACACCACCCGGTATTTTCTGCAGAGCCAGCAGAATTTTGAGGTGGTGTGCGCTGAGACGGGCGGTGATGCACTGAGCCACGCCCGGGAAAAATTTGATGTCATTCTCATGGACATCCTGCTGCCGGATACCAACGGCGTGGACCTGTGCCAGCGGCTGCGCAGCTGGCACCACTGCCCCATCATCTTTACCTCCTGCCTGGACGATACCGACACGGTGGTGCGGGCGCTGGAGATGGGCGGTGACGATTTCCTCACAAAGCCCTATCATAACAAAGTGCTGCTGGCCCGCATCATGGCCAACATCCGCCGGGTGCAGATGGACGCGGCCGAGCCCAATGTCAATGGCTATCACTGCGCGGCTTTTACGTTGGACGCCAACCGCCACAGTGTGGAGCACGACGGCCAGAGCATCCACCTGGCCGATATGGAGTACCGCATCCTCTCGCTGTTTGTCCGGTACCCCAACACGTTCTTTACCGCCAACGAGCTTTACCAGAAGATCTGGGGCAAGGACAGCCTGGGGGATGTGCGCACCGTGCAGGTGCACATCCACAACCTGCGCGGCAAGATCGAGCCGGACCCCGCCAAGCCCGTTTACCTGAAAAATGTCTGGGGCAAAGGCTATATCTTCCAGCCGGAGGGCCGTGGTGCGGACTGAAAATTTAAGATTGCTTAGGGAATGAGCGCTCGCTTCTTAAGGAAACTTAAGCAGCGGGCGCTTTGTTTTGAAAAAGATAAGCAAAAAAATAACAAAACAGCCCTGCCCGTGTAAAATCAACGGGAAATCGGGCTGGGAAGCGGCAAAGAAGCTTAAAAATTCTTAAAGGACAGGGCTGGGGATTTGTGTTAAATTATTATCGAACGAGGTCGCCTTTCCCGTCAAAGGGCAGATAAGATGGTAAAATCACGAAGCAAGGAAAGGATCAAACCTCCATGAACAAGATTTCCCGCAAAGGCTTTCTGAAAATCGCAGCCGCTGCTGCCATGTCTGGCGTGACCGCCGGTGCCCTGGCTGCCTGTAAGGGCGGTGCTGCTTCTTCGGGTGCAGCTTCCGCTGCCCCGGGCAGCTACATCCCCGGTACCTATGAGGGCACCGCGGAGGGCATCTCTTCCACCGTCAAGGTCACCATGACGTTCTCGGACAGCGCTGTCACCGATGTGGTCGTGGATACCTCCGGTGAGACCGCTTCCTACGGCGCTGCCGCTGCCGACCAGCTCAAGCAGCAGCTGCTGGCTTCCGCCAACGGCGAGATCGACGGTGTTTCCGGCTCCACCATCACGTCCGATGCCGTGATGAAAGCCGCCAAGAGCTGCTTTGCACAGGCCAAGGGCGAGGCAACCGTGACTTCGGTCCAGCTGCCTACGGGCGACGAGACCGACTGGCTGGGCAAGGAGCCTGACATCGATGAGGCTTCCATCACTGAGACCATCGACACCGACATCGTTATCGTTGGTGCAGGCAACGGCGGCATGTTTGCCGCTGCCTATGCCGCTGCCAACGGCCTGAACTTCCGGGTGGTGGAGCAGAACAGCGCCGTGCAGGACACCCGCCACTGGTACGGTGCCATCGATTCCTCCGCTGCCAAAGACGCAGGCGCTCCCGCCACTGATAAGGCCAAGCTCCTGAGCGAGATCTCCCGCTATGCTTCCGGCAAGTGCGACCAGCGGGTCGTCAAGACCTGGATCAACGAGTCTGCCGCCATGCACGATTTCATGCGCAGCATCCTGGAAGACAAGTACGGCTGGGAGTGCGAGTTCACGGCAGGGGACGAGGCCAAGTGGCCGGATGAGAACGGCGAGCACAACACCGATTACCTCTTCCCGGTGCAGGAGCACAACTACATGGCCAGTGAGTCCAAGTCCGGCACGCCCCGCAACGTTCTGCTGCAGCAGTACATCGAGGAACTGGGCTATACCGTGGACTTCAAGACCAGCCTTGCCAAACTGGAAAAGGACGCGGACGGCCGTATCACGGGCATCATCGCCCAGAGCACGGAGGATGGCCACTTCATCCGCTACAACGCCAACGACGGCGTCCTGCTGGCCTGCGGCGGCTTCCCTGGCAACCCCTACATGATGGAGCAGCTGGACCCGCTGGGTACCTCTGTCACCACGGCCTGCTCCTACTCTCCGTCCGATAAGGGTTACGGCATCCGTGCCGCTGTCTGGGCAGGCGCCAACCTGGATAAGGAAGCTGCTCCCATGCTGTTCGACCGCGGCATCGTGGCCCCCGGCGTGGATGGCGGTTATGTGGAGAGTGAGAGCGCCTTTGGCGGCAAGGCTTTCCCCGGCACCATCCGCCAGTACAACCCCGGTACCCAGCCGTTCCTCAAGGTGAACCGCAACGGTGAGCGCTTTGCCAACGAGAGCTGCCCCTATAACGATATCGTCTATGCCGCTGCCCACCAGCCGGGCCGCGTCTATGCCCAGATCTGCGATGCCAACATTCTGGAAGACGCCAAGCGGTTCCACACCATCGGCTGCTCTGCCCAGACCCGCAACGGCGGTGAGGCATATCTCCAGAGCAAGATGGACGAAGCCATCGAGGCAGGTGCACTCTTCAAATGCGATACCATCGAGGAGCTGGCCGACAAGCTGGGCTTCACCGGAGAGGCTAAGGACACGTTCCTGGCTACCATCGACCGCTACAACGAGCTGTACGATAACCAGAACGATGTGGACTTCGGCAAGCCTGCTTACCGTCTGAGTGCGATCCGCCAGGCTCCGTTCTATGGCTGCTGGCTGGGCGCCTCCCTCCTGTGCACCGAGCAGGGCATTGCCATCAACGAAAAAGGCCAGGCTCTGGATAACGACAACAAGCCCATGCCCGGCCTGTATGTCACTGGCGATATGTCCGGCAGTTTCTTTGCCAATAACTATCCCTGCCTGATGGCCGGTGTGGCCATGGGCCGCACCCTGACCTTTGCCATGAAAGCCATCAAACAGATGGCTGGCCTGGAAAAGTAAGGACTGAACCAGACAAAATCCAAAGCGCGGGGCAGGCCGTTCCCACCGTGAGCTCCGTAATAGAAAAAACAGCGCCGCAGAGTTTTGGTACGCTCTGCGGCGCTGTTTTTATACCCTCTATACACAAACAGATCAAACGGCCAAAGCCGGAGCTTTTCAGCACACGGCACAGTGGACGGAAATGGGCTCCAGAATTTCCGGGTGCATCCCGTCGCGGTAGTCCAGGTCGCCCTGGTCCAGGCCGCGCAGCAGCACCTCGGCAGTAGCAATGTTGGTGGCAATGGGCACACTGTGCATATCACACAGGCGGAGCAGGTTCTGCTCGCTGGAATTGCCGGAGTCCGCCTTGAGCGGGTCGCGGAAGAAGAGCACCAGATCCACTTCATCGCAGGCGACCCGGGAAGAAATCTGCTGGATGCCGCCCAGCTTGCCGGAGAGGTAACAGTGCACGGGCAGGCCGGTGGCCTGGGCCAGCATCCGCCCGGTGGTACCGGTGGCGATGACTGTGTTGCGGGAAAGGATCCCGCTGTATGCGGTACAGAATTGAAGTGCAAGTTCCTTGCGGGAATCGTGTGCAAGAATGGCAATTGTCATAGCGCTCTCTCCTTCATTCTCAGTATAGTGTTGTGGGTGGCGAATGATGCGGGGTGGCTTTTTTGCAAATACACTTTTTCCATTCGGCATAAACCTACTAGAATCATTCCCAAACTTTCCATTATTGTTTTACCGCAGAAAACAGGGCTTTGTCAAGCGTTTTGTTGTGATTTTAGCAAGAAAATGAGCAAAAGTATGACTTAATAATTGTTAAGAATGGGGAACATTTGGATACAAGTGAAAAATCCTTTCAAAACTCTTGACAAGCACTTTGCAAAATATGTTTGTGCTGAAAAAACAGTCCATATCGATAAAACAAAATACAGGCCCGTGCGGCTTGGACACGGGCCTGTACGAAACAGCGTGAAATGGAACAAATGAAACAGAGTGAATTTCACCGGGAATTACCGGGAGCGTGAAAATTTTTTACTTCTGTTTTGAATGTAAAACTTGTGTAAAATCAGCGGATCTGGCCGTTGCCGTGGATGATGTACTTGTAGCTGCACAGTTCGGCCAGCCCATGGGCCCCGGGCGTGGAGCTTCTGGGTGGAAATGCCCATCTCACAGCCAAGGCCAAACTCGCCGCCATCCGTAAAGCGGGTAGAGCAGTTGACATAGACCGCGGCGCTGTCCACCGCGGCGGTAAACTGAGCGGCATGGGCATTGTCCTGGGTCAGAATGGCCTCGCTGTGGCCGGTGGAGTGGGCGGCGATATGTGCAATGGCTTCCTCCACGCTGTCCACGATTTTAACGGCCAGAATGTAATCAAGGAACTCGGTGTCAAAATCCTGCGGCCCGGCGGGCACACCGATGCCGGGCAGGAGGGTGGCGGCACGCTCGTCCAGCCGGAGCTCCACGGGGTGGAGCCCTCTGGCCGCGCGGTCCGGGCCCAGCCGCTGGGCAAGTTTGGGCAGGAACTCTGCCGCAATGCCGCTGTGCACCAGGCAGACTTCCTCCGCGTTGCAGACGCTGGGGCGGCTGGCTTTGGCGTTCTCAATGATCTCCAGTGCCTTGGGCTGGTCGGCACTGTCATCCACAAAGATGTGGCAGATGCCGGTGCCGGTCTGGATGCAGGGGACCTTGGCGTTTTCCACGCAGGCCCGGATGAGCCCGGCCCCGCCCCGGGGAATGAGCAGGTCTACATAGCCCACGGCTGTCATCAGGGCGTTGGCGGAGGCGTGGGTGGTGTCCTCAATGAGAGAGACGGCGGCTTCGGGCAGGCCGTTCTCCCGCAGGCCCCGGCGCAGTGCGGTGACGATGGCGCTGGCGCTCCGCCAGCCTCCTTGCCGCAGCGCAGGATGCAGGCGTTGCCGCTCTTGATGGCAAGGGCGGCGGCGTCACTGGTCACGTTGGGGCGGCTCTCGTAGATGATGGCAATAACGCCCATGGGCACGGCGGTCTTTTCTATCACCAGCCCGTTGGGGCGCTCCACCCGGTTCAGGACCGCGCCCACCGGGTCTGGCAGGGCGGCCACCTCTAAAATGCCCTTTGCCATGGCACCGATCCGCTCCGGCGTCAAAGCCAGGCGGTCCAGCATCACATCGCTGATGTGCCCTTTGGCGGCAGCCATGTCCTCCGCGTTGGCGGCCAGAATGGCTTCCACGCTGTCCGGGGCGCAGAGGGCGTCTGCCATCCGCTCCAGGACGCTTTGCCGGGTGCGGCTGCTGGCCAGCGCCACGGCCTGCTTGGCCGCGCGGGCAGCTTCGAGAATTTCCTGTGTCGTCATGGGTCAGCCCTCCTGTCGGTGTGCGGCAAAGCGGGTGCCTGCCGGTTTGCCCTCGGCAATGTCATAGAGCAGCTCCGGGTGCGCACCGTTGGCAATGACCATATCGGCTCCGCTGGCGGTCACCATCCGGGCGGCGCGGAGCTTGGTGGACATGCCGCCGGTGCCCAGTGCCGAGCCGGCCCCGTCGGCCAGCGCCATCACGTCCGGGGTGATCTCTTCCACCAGCGGGATGAGCGCTGCTTCCGGGTGGGTGTGGGGGTTGGCGGTGTACAGGCCGTCGATGTCGCTCAGCAGCACCAGCAAATCGGCCTTGGCGCAGCAGCAGACGATGGCGGCCAGCGTATCGTTATCACCAATGGAGGTGATCTCATCGGTGGCCACGGTGTCGTTCTCATTGATGATGGGCAGGGCATCCAGTTCCAGCAGGCGGGAGAGGGTGTTCTGGAAATTCTGCCGCCGCTCGGTGTGCTCAATGTCCACGCCCGTGAGCAGGATCTGGGCCACGGTGTGGCTGTAGGCCGTAAACAGGCGGTCGTAGGTGTACATCAGCTCACACTGGCCCACGGCCGCACAGGCCTGCTTGGTGGACATATCGGTGGGGCGTGCCGGGAGCGAGAGCTTGCCCACGCCCATCCCGATGGCACCGGAGGAGACGAGGATGACCTCGTGCCCGGCGTTTTTCAAGTCGCTCAGCACCTTGACCAGCTCTTCCACATGGCGGATGTTCAGCCGCCCGGTGGAGTGAGCCAGGGTGGAGGTGCCTACTTTGATCACGATGCGCATAACGCGTTAACCCTTTCCCATCTCTTTGGTCTTATCGTAGGCGGCCAGCACGGCGTCGATGACAGCGCCCCGCAGGCCCTTTTCTTCCAGCACCCGGACGCCTGGATGGTGCTGCCGCCGGGGCTGCACACGGCGTCCTTGAGGGCACCGGGGTGCTGGCCGCTTTCCAGCACCATCTTGGCACTGCCCAACACCATCTGGGCGGCGTACTCCTGCGCCTTGGCCCGAGGCAGGCCGCAGGCCACGCCGCCGTCGGCCAGTGCCTCAATAAACTGGTACACCCAGGCCGGGCCGCAGCCGGACACGCAGCTGGCCGCGTCGATGAGGGATTCCGGCACGGCATCCAGCCGGCCGGCCGGGGCCATCAGCTTCAAAAACTCGGCCTCTTCCTCAGCGGTCACGTTGGAGGAGCAGTACTGGATCATGCCGGCACCCACCATGGCGGGGGTGTTGGGCATGATGCGGATGACGGGGTAATCTTCGCCTGCCATCTCCTGGATGCGGGTAATGGAAAGGCCTGCCGCCATGCTGCAGAGGATGAAGCGGCCGGGCCGCTCGTTCAGGCTGAACTTGAGCGGGGCCAGCAGGGATTCCATCATCTGAGGCTTGACACCCAGGAAGATCAGGTCGCACCGGGCCGCCACCTCCGCGTTGGTGGTGGTATTGCAGCCCAGCTCCCCGGCCAGTTTTTCGGCTTTGGAGGCCGTCCGGTTGGCCAGATAGACGTTCTGCGGGTCGGCGGCCTTGCACACCGCCCGGGCGATGGCACCGCCCATGTTGCCGCAGCCTAAAAATCCAATGGTTTTGATCATAGCAAAAACCTCTTTCCCAATACAAAGCGCGCTTCGCTTTCTCCGTGGCGAACCTGTTTCGCCATGTGATTCCATTGTAAGCGGGGAGGGGGGAGAAATCAAGAGGAGGGCGGAATTTTTTGCCGGGTGTTATGGAAGAAAGAAACAATGTGCAGTTTACGCTTGTCAAGAGGAAAACCGACGAAAGTCTGGAAAAGATTCTTTGCAACTTGCTGAAAACACAGAATATTCATGGAAAAGACGGAAAATCTACTTGCAAACCGTTCCTGCTTTGCGGTATGCTTACCTATGGAAGCTGTTGCTTCCCAGTGAAACAGGCCGTGCCCGCGCGGAGCACAGCCGGGAAAGGATGGGTCTTGTGGCACAGACGACAAAACGGGCGCTGGAAGCTTCGCTCAAAAAGCTGCTGGTTCAAAAGCCGCTCAATAAAATCACGATCAACGATATCACCGAGGACTGCGGTGTCAACCGGATGACGTTTTACTACCATTTTAAGGATATCTATGATCTGGTGGACTGGATCATGGTGGAGGATGCCCGGCAGGCGATGGAGGGCCGGAAAGACATCGACGACTGGGATAAAGCGTTCCTGGACGTTCTGCTCAAAATTCAGGAGAATAAGCTGCTGGTTCTCAATGTTTACCGTTCCATCAGCCAGGAGCAGGTGGAACAGTACCTCTATAAAATAGTGGACCCGCTGCTCCACGAATTTGTGGATAAGGAAACGCAGGACATCTCCATTCAGGATGAGGACAAACAGTTCGTCATTGATTTCTTCAAGTATGCGCTGGTGGGCATGGTGCTGGAATGGATCCGCAAGGATATGAAGACCGACCCCATACTGTTGACCCGGCGGCTCAACAAGCTGCTGCACGGCGGCATCCGCCGCACGCTGCTCAAGTTTCAGGCCGGCGGCGGTACGGTTGCCCTGCCAAAGGATTAACAAAGTTTCATCAAAACAGGCGCCGTGATGGGTTTTCCATCACGGCGCTTTGTCTGTTTATGGCCTGCCCGCGCGGAGAATGCTACACTTTGAGCAAAGAGAAATTCCCAGGCGACCCACACCGCCCGGGAGAGAACACGCAGGAGGAAACAGGTTATGAGCAACACGACATTTGATTCCCTGACCCATAAGATGGAGCGCGCCGCAGCGGGGAAGCTGATCGATGTAGCGCTTTCCCATGTCCATAAAGACCGCCAGAAAGCCATGGTTCAGATGGTCGATTTTGCAAAGCAGTTCTATGGCGACAGCTTCAGCGAGGAGACCTATGACCATGCCCGTCTGGTGCTGGGCAACCCGGACAGCAAGTGGTCCAAGCTCATCAACTGCGTGCTGGACCAGACCAACCCCAACGTGGCCCGCACCACGGCTCTCAACCTGGGGTACGAGGCGTTTTTCCGGGGCACCAAGACCATCCGGGAGAACCGCGTCAAGTACCAGTGCAACATCCCCTGGCTGATCCTGTTTGACCCCACCTCGGCCTGCAACATGCACTGCGTGGGCTGCTGGGCCGGGGAGTACGGCCACAAGAACAACCTCAGCTTTGCAGATATGGATAAGATCATCACTCAGGGCAAGGAGCTGGGCGTCTACCTCTATATGCTGACGGGCGGCGAGCCGCTGGTCCGCAAGGCGGATATCCTCAAGCTGGCCGAGAAGCACAATGATGTGCAGTTTGCCATCTACACCAACTCCACCCTCATTGATGAGCCGTTCTGCAAAGAGGTGGTCCGGCTGGGCAACATTGCGTTCATGCTGTCCATTGAGGGCACTCCCTCCACCAACGACGCCCGCCGCGGCGACGGCCACTATAACGCTGTCATGCACGCCATGGACCTGCTCAAGGAGTACGGCATTCTGTTTGGCACTTCCATCTGCTACACCAGTGCCAACCTCGAGGCCGTGACCAGCGACCACTTTATGCGGATGCTCTGCGAGAAAGGCGCCCACTTCGGGTTCTACTTCCACTATATGCCGGTGGGCAACGATGCCGCTCCGGAGCTGATGCCCAGCCCTGCCCAGCGCAAATATATGATCGACCGCATCCGCTACCTGCGCTCTGAGAAGAGCGATATCCCGTTCTACCCCATGGACTTCCAGAACGACGGCGAGTTTGTGGGCGGCTGCATCGCCGGCGGACGCAACTACTTCCATATCAACTCGGCGGGCGACGCGGAGCCCTGTGTCTTTATCCACTACTCCAACGCCAACATCCACGACAGCAGCATTCTGGAGATCTTGCACAGCCCGCTGTTTATGGCGTACCACAACGGCCAGCCGTTCAACAAGAACCACCTGCGCCCCTGCCCGATGCTGGAAAACCCCGAGCTGCTGCGCCAGATGGTGCACGAGACGGGGGCCCACAACACGGATATGCAGTCGCCGGAGACGGTGGACCACCTGTGTGATAAGTGCAAGGCTTATGCGGAGAGCTGGCAGCCCATGGCGGATGAGATCTGGTCCCACACCGAAATCAAAGAGAGCCGCTACGAGAACTATAAAGATTGGAAACCCGCTGTCTGACCCGCTCAGTCAAATCCTGTCGGGTTTGCCAGATCCCCCAAAGGGGGAAGACTTGCCTCTCCCTTGGGAGAGGGGGCAGCGCGTGGGCGCTGACGGAGAGGGTTTTACTCTTCGAATGAATGATGCCAAAGGCCCTGCCTCTTTCACGGAGGCGGGGCCTTTGTGCATACCGGGGAAAATTCGATTTTGGAATGGCCCTGCCGGTGGAAACACGGCCTGCACTATGTTATACTAAAAGCCGGCGGTTCTGGCCGGGAACAAGAGAGTTTTTGAGGAGAAGCAGACTATGAAACTGACTATGTTGGGCACAGGCAATGCACTGGTAACGGAGTGCTACAATACCTGTTTTGTTCTGAGCGATGGCAATGACCACTTTATGGTGGATGGCGGCGGCGGAATGACCGTGCTGCATCAGCTCAAGTACGCCGGGCTGGACTGGCGGCAGATGCGCACCATCTTTGTCACCCACAAGCACATCGACCACTTGCTGGGCATCATCTGGATGATGCGGATGATCTGCCAGCACATGCGGAAGGTACCTACGAGGGCGAGGCGACCATCTACGCCCACGATGAGGTCATTGCCCTGCTGCGGGACCTGGCGGGCAAGCTGCTGCAGAAAAAGGAGCTGCCGTTCCTGGACAGCCGCCTGCACCTCATTGCGGTGGCCGACGGGGAAGAGAAGACCATCCTGGGCCGGAAGACCACGTTTTTTGATATCGGCTCCACCAAGGCCAAGCAGTATGGCTTCTGCATGGAGCTGGGCAGCGGCGAAAAGCTGACCTGCTGCGGTGACGAGCCCTACAACGAGTGCGAGAAGCAGTACGCCGAGCACAGCACCTGGCTGCTGCATGAGGCGTTCTGCCTCCACGGGCAGGCGGATATCTTCCACCCCTATGAGAAACACCACTCCACCGTGAAAGACGCGGCAGAGCTGGCCGAGAGCCTGGGCGTGAAGAACCTGCTGCTCTACCACACGGAGGATCAGAACATCGCCCGCCGCAAGGAGCTGTACACCGCCGAGGGCAGGCAGTATTTCCACGGCAATCTGTTTGTGCCGGAAGACCTGGAGGTCATCGAGCTGTAATAAAACGCAAAAAGGAGCTGCCGCGTGAGGGATAAAACCCTTGCGCGGCAGCTCTTTTATACGGTCCGGGAAATTATTCTTCGTTCTGGGCGGGGGCCTCCGGCGCGGCGGGGATGTCCTCCTCCGGGTCACCAAAGGCCTCGTGGTAGGTGCCCAGCATCTCCAGCTCATCGTTGCGGCGCAGGCCGTGGATGACCAGCTTTTTGACCACGTCGTAGATGACGGCAAAGAGCGGCACACCAATGATCATGCCCACAAAGCCCCACAGGCCGCCGAACAGCAGGATGGCGAACAGCACCCAGAAGCTGGACAGACCCGTGGAGTTGCCCAGGATCTTGGGCCCGATGACGTTGCCGTCGAGCTGCTGCAGAATCAGGATGAAGAGGACGAACCAGAGCGCCTTGATGGGACTCTGGATCAGGATGAGCAGGGTGGCAGGAACCGCGCCGATGAACGGCCCGAAGAACGGGATGACGTTGGTGACACCGATGATGACCGACACCAGCAGCGCGCTGGGGAACTTGACGATGGCACAGACGATGTAGCACAGCACGCCGATGATGGCGGAGTCCATGATCTTGCCATTGATAAAGCCGCCGAACATCTTATCGGCATAGAGCACCTCGTTGAGCATCGTGTCGGCCCAGCGGGGCTTCAGGATGCTGTAGAGGATGAGCTTGGCCTGCTGGGCAAACTTTTTGCGGCTGGCCAGCAGGTAGATGGCCACGATGATGCCGATGATGAGGTTTTTGAAGACGGTGACCACATTCAGCACGCCGATGCCCACGCCGCTGACGATGTTCTGCATGGAGGGCATCAGGGTGTTTTTGATCCAGCTGTCCAGATCCACCGAGATGGCGTTGTAGGCCTTATTGACGTAGTCCATAATGACCTCGTTGTCGGCCACGAACTCCAGATTGTTGACCCAGCGGATGAAGTTGTTCAGGTTGGCGCGGGCCGTGTAGTACAAGGTGGTAACGCTGGTGACCAGCTGGGGAATGATCATCATAAACAGGGCATAGATCACCAGCAGGCCGAACAGAAGGGTGGCCGCGACGGACAGCGCACTGACCAGCCCTTTCATCTTTTCCGGGAAGAGGCGGTGGAGGAAGTTTTCCACCGTGTTGCACACCGGCTTGAGCAGGTAGGCGATGACCGCGCCGTAGATGAACGGCATCAGGATGCTGGTCAGTTTGGAGACAGCGTCGCCAAAACCCTCAAAGCGGTAGATGAAAAAGAAAAAGATGATGCTCAGGCTGATGGCCCCGAACCCTGCGAGCATCCCGTAGAGGTAGGGCTTGATGTGTGGTTTTTTGTCCATCATGGCAGACTCCATTCCCGCCGCAGACAGCAGGAATCCCTGCGGCGATGCTTAGCGCTTGTTGCTCCTGCGCCAGATATGCATTTTATCGGCCTCGGCGATCAGCTGCTCACGGAAATCCGGGTGCGCCACGCTGATGAGGGCTTCGGCTTTCTCCCAGCTGGTCAGGCCCTTGAGGTTGACACAGCCGTACTCGGTGCACAGATAGTGGAGGTTGGCACGGGTATCCGTGATGATGCTGCCGTTCTCCAGCGTGGGGCGGATGCGGCTCTCCAGCTTGCCGGTCTTCTTATTCATAAAGGTAGAGGACAGGCAGATGAAGCTCTTGCCGCCCTTGGAAAGGTAAGCACCCAGCACGAAGTCCAGCTGGCCGCCGGCACCCGAGATGTGTTTGATACCGGCGCTCTCAGCATTCACCTGGCCAAACAGGTCGATATCCACCGCGTTGTTGATGGAGATGAAGTTGTCCAGAGCCGAGATGCTGCGGATATCGTTGGTGTAATCCACGGGAGCGGACATGCACTCGGGGTTGTTATCGAGGTAGTCGTACATCTTTTTGGTGCCGGCACCGAACGCGTAGACCTGACGGCCCTTGTCCAGCTGCTTGTGGGCACCCGTGATCTTGCCGGCCTTGGCGATATCGACGAACGCGTCAACATACATCTCGGTGTGGACGCCCAGGTCTTTCAGGTCGCTCTGTGCGATCAGGCTGCCGATGGCGTTGGGCATACCGCCGATGCCCAGCTGCAGGCAGGCACCGTTGGGGATGAGGGGCACCACCAGGTTTGCCACCTTGAGGTCCACCTCGGAGGCGGGGCCGGCGGCAGCCATCTGGCCGATGGGCGGGTTGCTGCCCTCCACGATGCCGCTTACCTTGGAAATATGCACGCAGTTCTCCATGCCGCCCAGGCACCGGGGCATGTTGGTGTTGACTTCCACGATGATCTTCTTGGCTTTCTCACACACGGCACCCAGATGGCTTGCACTGGGGCCAAAGTTGAAATAGCCGTGCTCGTCCATGGGAGTCACCTGGAAAATGGCAACATCCAGCGGGTCCGGGCTCTCGCGGTAGTAGCGGGGCAGCTCCGAGTAGCGGATGGGGGAGTAGAACGAGAAGCCCTGTGCAATGGCCTTGCGCTCAATGCCGCCCATGTGCCAGCTGTTCCAGGTCATGTGGGCAGCCGGGTCGTCGATCTGGAAGATCTCGGGCACCCACATCAGGATACCGCCGCGGAAGTTGACGTTCTCCAACTCGGGCAGGCGCTTGGCCAGCGCCGCGTCCACAGCCACAGGCGTGTTGACCGCCCAGCCGTAATCGACCCAGTCACCGCTCTTGACCTGAGCGGCAGCCTGCTCGGCAGTCATCTTTTTCTGCGCGTACAGTTCCATAAAATCCATTATAAACCATCCTCTCCGATAATAACATAAAGAAATTGTAAATTCTTACAATTCCCTGCGGAACAATATAACCTTACAGTTCCCTGCGGAACGATATAAAATGTACAGAGTATTTACCAAATGGATGCAATCTGTACACATGACTTTCACAGGTGAGTGATATCCTGATGCCATGCAACTTAGTTATAACATTAACAAATTGCAGAATCAATACCCTGTTGCGAAAAAATCGGAGCTGATGGCAATTTGACTAAAAATCTTAGCATTTTATGACGATAGTTTGGTACGGCAAAAACAAATTTTTCAGAAAATGGTCTTGATAAAATTTTGACAATATGGTTTACTAGTATCGTAGCAAGTGTGCGCGCTGGTGTGCACCGTTAATTGTTTAAAAATTAACGATATGACGAGGCGCTGCTTGCCCCGGAGACTGGAAAGTGCTATCATGGCAGAACCAAAACGCGCTTTTCACCCAAGCGCACAAGGAGGACACCATGGTAACGGCAATTTATCCCGGCTCATTCGACCCTGTCACCCGGGGCCATCTCGATATCATCAAGCGCGCGGCAAAGATCAACGACAAACTGATCGTGGCTGTGCTCATCAACAGCGCGAAAGACCCTCTGTTCACCATTGAGGAGCGGGTAGAGCTGCTGAAAGAGTGCTGTAAGGACATCCCGAATGTCACCGTGGAGAGCTTCGACGGCCTGACTGTGGATTTTGCCAAAAAGAAGCACGCTTCGGTGATGGTGCGGGGCCTGCGGGCCGTGACGGATTTTGAAAACGAGATCCAGCTGGCCCAGACGAACCACGCGCTGATGCCTGGCATTGAAACAATGTTCCTTGCCACCAGCATCAAATGGAGCTACCTCTCCTCGACCATCGTCAAGGAGGCCGCCCACTACGGCAGCAACATCTCCAAGTTCGTTACCCCCAATGTGGAGGCGGCGGTCGAACGGAAGATGAACGCCCTGCGGGAAGCCGGAAAGCTCTGAATCCCATGCAAAAGCGCCCACGGGCGTTTTGAATAACAAAGGCTCTAAAATCACCCAACATAAATTCAGGAGGCTTTTAACATGAAGAAAATTGTTATCGCATCTGCATGCCGTACCGCCATTGGCAAGTTCGGCGGCACCCTGGCAAACGTCCCCGCTGCGGAGCTGGGCTCCATCGTTATCAAGGAGGCTCTGAACCGCGCTAACGTGGCTCCCGAGCAGGTCGATCATGTTTACATGGGCTGCGTCATCCAGGCTGGCCTGGGTCAGAATGTTGCCCGTCAGGCTGCCCTGAAAGCCGGTCTGCCCATTGAGACCCCCGCCGTCACCGTCAACGTGGTCTGCGGCTCTGGCCTGAACTGCGTCAACATGGCTGCTCAGATGATCGAGGCTGGCGATGCTGACATCGTGGTCGCCGGTGGTATGGAGAACATGGACATGGCTCCGTTCGCAATGATGAAGGGCCGCTACGGCTACCGCATGGGCGCTCCCATGGGCAAGAGCGAGCTGGTGGACACCATGGTCAATGATGCTCTGTGGGATGCATGCGGCTTCAACAAGCACATGGGCATGACCGCTGAGAATGTCTGCACCAACGAGACCTACCAGAAGAAGTACGGCTACAGCCCCATCACCCGTCAGCAGCTGGATGAGTTCTCCTACAACAGCCAGGTCAAGGCTGACAAGGCCATTAAGGACGGCGCGTTCAAGGATGAGATCGTTCCTGTTGTCATCAAGGGCAAGAAGGGCGACACCGTGTTCGATACCGATGAAGGCCCCCGTCTGACCCCTGTTGAGAAGCTGGGCACCCTGAAGCCTGCTTTCACCAAGGACGGCATCGTGACCGCCGGCAACTCTTCCGCTATCAACGACGGTGCTGCTGCTCTGGTCGTGATGAGCGAGGAGAAGGCCAAGGAGCTGGGCGTGAAGCCTCTGGCTACCTGGGTCGCAGGCGCTCTGGCTGGCGTTGAGCCCGAAGTCATGGGTCTGGGCCCCATCGCTGCTACCAAGAAAGTCATGGCAAAGACCGGCCTGACCGTTGCTGATATGGATCTGATCGAGGCTAACGAGGCATTCGCGGCACAGTCTGTGGCTGTCGGCGAGGCTCTGGGCTTTGATCAGGAGAAGCTGAACGTCAACGGCGGCGCAATTGCTCTGGGCCACCCGGTCGGCGCTTCCGGCGCTCGTATCCTGGTCACCCTGCTGTACGCGATGAAGCATCGCGGCGCTAAGAAGGGCCTGGCTACCCTGTGCATCGGCGGCGGCATGGGCTGCGCTACCATCGTTGAGATGGACTAAGTTCTCCACGGGAAACAAATAAGTAGAATAACAGTCCCGGGCAGGGGAGTGGCCTCTGCCCGGGGACTGCTTTGAAAAATGAATGGAGGTTTTCACAATGGCATTTGTAAAAACCGAGGTGCAGGGCGCTGTCGAGATCATCACCATCGATCGTCCCAAGGCACTGAACGCCCTGAACCCCGAAGTTCTGGCTGACCTGAAAGCAGCTTTTGAGGCTGTGGATCAGAACACCATCCGCTGCATCGTCCTGACGGGCGAGGGCGACAAGAGCTTTGTGGCCGGCGCGGATATCGGCTCCATGAGCACCATGACCAAGGCAGAGGGCGAAGCTTTTGGTAAGCTGGGCAACGATGTCTTCCTCATGATCGAGAGCTTCCCCGTCCCCGTCATTGCAGCGGTCAACGGCTTTGCACTGGGCGGCGGCAACGAGCTGGCAATGAGCTGCGACATCCGCATCTGCTCCGACAACGCTGTCTTCGGCCAGCCGGAAGTCGGTCTGGGCATCACCCCGGGCTTCGGCGGCACCCAGCGGCTGGCTCGTCTGGTCGGCATGGGCATGGCAAAGCAGCTGGTCTACTCGGCCCTGAACATCAAGGCTGACGAGGCTCTGCGCATTGGCCTGGTCAACGCCGTGTATCCGCAGGCTGAGCTGATGGAGAATGTCCTGAAGCTGGCTGGCAAGATCGCCAAGAACGCTCCCATTGCAGTGCGCAACTGCAAGAAAGCCATCAATGACGGCATCAGCCTCCCCATTGAAAAGGCTGTGGAAGTGGAAGAAAAGCTGTTTGGCGACTGCTTCGAGACCCACGATCAGGTCGAGGGTATGGCATGCTTCCTCTCTCGTGAGAAGCCGAAGCCCAAGGCAGTGTTCACCAACAACTAAAACATTCCGGTTTTAAGCTTTCCCCGGGAGAGGGGAGAGCGTAAGAAAAGATTACTTAACATCAAATATTTAAAGGAGAGATATCCTATGAAGATCGGTGTTATTGGCGCTGGCACTATGGGCCAGGGCATCGCAAAGGCATTTGCACAGGTTGAGGGCAACACCGTTGCTCTGTGTGACATCAAGCAGGAGTGGGCCGAGAATGGTCTGGCAAAGATCAAGAAGGGCTACGAGAAGCTGATCGCTAAGGGCAAGATGACCCAGGAGAAAGTGGACGCCATCGTTGGTGCCATCACCCCGGGCCTGAAAGAGGACCTGTGCGCGGACTGCGACCTGATCGTTGAGGCTGCATTTGAGGACATGAAAGTCAAGCAGACCACCTTTGGCGAGCTGGATAAGATCTGCAAGCCCGAGTGCATCTTTGCTTCCAACACTTCCTCCCTGTCCATCACTGAGATCGGCAAGGGCCTGAGCCGCCCCATGATCGGTATGCACTTCTTCAACCCCGCAGACCGCATGAAGCTGATCGAGGTCATCGCAGGCTGCAACACTCCCGCTGAGACCGTTGAGAAGATCAAGGAGATCTCCGTTGCCATCGGCAAGAACCCTGTGCAGGTCAACGAGGCTGCCGGCTTCGTCGTCAACCGCATCCTGATCCCCATGATCAATGAGGCTGCATTCATCAAGATGGAGGGCGTCTCCAACATTGCTGGCATCGACACCGCTATGAAGCTGGGTGCAAACCACCCCATGGGACCCCTGGAGCTGGGCGACTTCATCGGCCTGGACATCTGCCTGGCCATCATGGACGTCCTGTACAAGGAGACCGGCGACAGCAAGTATCGTGCTTGCCCGCTGATCCGTAAGATGGTCCGCGGCGGCAACCTGGGCTGCAAGACCGGCAAGGGCTTCTACGTTTACAACGCAGACCGCACCAAGACCCCTGTTGATGAGCTGTAATTTCTGAAAAACGTTTCTCCCGGCCGCGGGAAAGCGGCCGGGAGGAATTTGTTTGCACTGAGCGGACAAGCACTGCTCAGGAACTGAAAAAATACCCGTTAGGAGGATATAGCGATGGATTTTACTCTGTCCAAGCAGCAGCAGATGGTACAGAAGATGTACCGCGAGTTTGCTGAAAACGAAGTCAAGCCCCTGGCTAAGAAAGTTGACGCCGAAGAGTACTTCCCCAAAGAGACCGTCGAGAAGATGGGCAAGCTGGGTATGATGGGCATTTATTTCCCCACTTCCGTGGGTGGCGCAGGCGGCGATGTCCTGTCCTACGTCATGGCAGTTGAGGAGCTGAGCAAGGTCTGCGGCACCACCGGTGTCATCGTCTCTGCTCATACCAGCCTGTGCGCTGCTCCTATTTATGAGAATGGCACCCCTGAGCAGAAAGCAAAGTACCTGCCAAGCTGTGCAGCGGCGAGTGGCTGGGCGCTTTCGGCCTGACCGAGCCGGGCGCTGGCACCGATGCACAGGGTCAGCAGACCATTGCTAAGGAAGATGGCGATTACTGGGTGCTGAATGGCTCCAAGATCTTCATCACCAACGCTGGCTTTGCTGATGTGTTCATCGTCATCGCCGTTACCGATAACGTGCTGGATAAGCGCGGTCGTCCCACTAAGCTCTGCTCTGCCTTCATCGTGGAGCGTACCGACCCGGGCTTCTCCGTCGGCAAGGCTGAGGACAAGATGGGCATTCGCGGTTCTTCTACCTGCGAGCTGATCTTTGAGGACTGCCGCATTCCGAAAGACCGTATGCTGGGCGTGCGCGGCAAGGGCTTCCAGCTGGCTATGGCTACCCTGGACGGCGGCCGTATCGGCATCGCTTCCCAGGCTCTGGGCATTGCCGAGGGCGCTCTGGAAGAGACCGTTGCATACGTCAAAGAGCGTAAGCAGTTCGGCCGCAGCATTTCCGCTTTCCAGAACACCCAGTTCGAGCTGGCTGAGATGAAGGCCCGCGTGGAAGCTGCCAAGTACCTGGTCTATGCAGCTGCTCTGAAGAAGCAGCAGGCTATGGACGGTGCAAAGGTCCGCTATAGTGTTGAGGCCGCTCAGGCTAAGCTGATCGCAGCCCGCACCGCCAGCGACGTGACCCGCCGCTGCCTGCAGCTGTTCGGCGGCTACGGCTACACTCGTGACTATCCCATCGAGCGCATGATGCGTGATGCCAAGATCACGGAGATCTATGAGGGCACCAGCGAAGTGCAGATGATGGTCATTTCCGGCGCTCTGCTGAAGTAAGGGAGGCAAGATTTACAATGAAAGCAATTGTTTGTGTAAAGCAGGTTCCTGATACCTCCGGTAAGGTGGCCGTCAAGGCGGACGGTACGCTGGACCGTGCCTCCATGGCAACCATCACCAACCCCGATGACCTGAACGCTCTGGAGGCTGCCCTGAAGCTCAAGGACGCCACCGGCTGCGAGGTCGTTGTTGTCACCATGGGTCCCCCGCCGGCAGAGGGTATGCTGCGTGAGCTGCTGGCCCGCGGCGCTGACAAGGCTGTTCTGGTTTCCGGCCGTGAGTTCGGCGGTTCTGATACCTTTGCAACCAGCCAGATTCTGGCTGCTGCTGTCAATAAGATCGGCGTTGGCCCCGAGGACGTTGTCTTCTGCGGCCGTCAGGCAATCGATGGCGATACCGCTCAGGTTGGCCCGCAGATCGCAGAGAAGCTGCACCTGCCTCAGGTGACCTACGTTGCCGACATCCAGAAAGACGGCAACACCCTGACCGTGAAGCGTATGCTGGAAGACGGCTACATGATGGTCAAGGTTCAGACTCCCTGCCTGCTGACCTGCATCAAGGAGCTGAACGAGCCCCGCTACATGAGCGTCAATGGCATCTTCACCTGCTACGACAAGCCGATGGAAGTGTTCGATTACAACGCTCTGAAGGACGATCCGCTGATCGAGGTCGATACCATCGGTCTGAAGGGTTCTCCGACGAACGTCTTTAAGTCCTTCACTCCTCCGCAGAAGGGCGCAGGTACCATGCTGACGGGCGACGATGTCGCTGCTCAGCTGGCTGGTATCCTGGCCAAGAAGCACCTGATCTGATGAAAGGAGCATAGGATTACAATGGCTGATTTTAACGAGTACAAGGGCGTATGGGTCTTCTGTGAGCAGCGCCAGGGCAAACTGATGCCCACCGATTTCGAGCTGGTCAGCGAGGCCCGTAAGCTGGCTGACGAGCTGAACTGCGAGGTCACCGGCCTGCTGCTGGGCGACAACGTGGAAGGCATTGCCAAGGAGCTGGGCGGCTATGGTGCCGATAAGGTCATGGTCTGCGAGAGCCCGCTGCTGAAAGACTACACCACCGACGCTTACACCAAGGTCCTCTGCGACATGGTCAACGAGTACAAGCCCGAGGCCCTGCTGATCGGCGCGACCAACATTGGCCGCGATTTGGGCCCCCGCTGCGCAGCCCGTCTGCACACCGGCCTGACCGCTGATGCTACCCACCTGGATGTGGATACCGCAAAGTATGTCGAGTTCCTGAAAGAGAGCTCCACCATCGACCTCTCCAAGCAGAAGTTCGATTATGAGGATCGCAACCTGAAGATGACCCGTCCCGCGTTCGGCGGCCATCTGATGGCTACCATCATCTGCCCCCGCTTCCGTCCCCAGATGTCCACTGTCCGTCCCGGCGTTATGAAGAAGGCTCCGTTCGATCAGGCTAAGGCTGATGCCTGCCAGATTGTGAAGCCCGCATTCAGCCTGACCGCTGACGACATCAAGACGGAAGTGCTGAGCGTTGAGAAGGCCGCTGAGAAGCTGGTCGATCTGATCGGCGCGGACGTGATCGTCTCTGTGGGCCGCGGCATCAGCAAGGATGTCAACAAGGGCATCGAGCTGGCTGAGCAGCTGGCGGCAGCCCTGGGCGGCGGCGTGGTCGGCGCTTCCCGTGCCGTGACCGATGCAGGCTGGATGACTGCTGACCATCAGGTCGGTCAGACCGGCAAGACCGTGCACCCCAAGATCTATGTGGCTCTGGGTATTTCCGGTGCCATCCAGCACACCGCAGGTATGCAGGATTCTGAGTGCATCATCGCTGTCAACAAAAATGAGGCGCACCCATCTTTGGTGTGGCCGATTACGGCATCGTGGGCGATCTGTTCAAGGTCGTGCCCGAGCTGGTCAAGCAGATCGAGGCAGCCAAGGCTGCTCAGTAATCTGAGGCGTTTTGAACATTGAGAGAGGGCGGTACCGGAGAGCCGCCCTCTCTTTTTTGTTTGCAAAAGGCAGGGGAGAGACGGATCGCGACAGGATGTGAAAAAAATCTTCAATTTCTGACGGTTTACGGTTGACAGGGATGACAGGCCGTGCTATACTACAGCTGTGGAAAGCGGAGTGCTGAAAAGCAGAACACTTTCCCCTGAGGATAAGTTTCCGGAAGGCTCCTGAAAAGGAGACTGCGAATTGAATATTTAGCAAAATGACCGAAAGGTTATGACGCAAAGCTATAGGGCCTGTAAAATGGCAGCCAGTTGCACATTACTTGTATGAGTGTTGTTTTGCTGTATGTTGCAATTCAATGCTCTTTTTCTTTTGCCTGAACAGAAACGCAGTCTTCGGAGTTCGTTGAAGAGATTGTAAATTTTCATAAGCCGGCAAAGCAGTCGAAAGGCTGTGACGCAAAGCTATAGGGCCTGTAAAATGGCAGCCAGTTGCACCTTGAAAGAGTATTGTATACGCTCTTGGTGCGTTTACAATGCTCTTTTTTGCAACATCGTCAACGAGGAGTCTTGAATATGCGTAAGAACAATGTTCTGAAAATGATGCTCTGCATTGTTATGCTGTGCGTCGTATCCGCTTTTGCAGCATCTGCTTCCGCTGCTTCCAGCAGCGAGAGCGAGCAGTTCCTGCAGCTGATCAACATGGAGCGTGCAAACGCTGGCGTTTCTGCCGTGACCATCGGCAGCCAGAACCTGAACGACGCCGCTCAGGCTCGTGCACAGGAGCTCACCTCCCGCTATTCTTATGTCCGTCCCAATGGCCAGCGCGAGTTCACCATCCTCAGCGAGTATGGCGTGACCGATGCTTCCGTGGGCGAAGCTTACTGGGCAGGCACCGAGACTCCTGAAGAGACCGTTGCAGCCTGGATGAGCAATGATTACTTCCGCGCCTGCCTGCTGGATGGCAATGTCAAGAACATTGGCGTCGGCCACTATCATGGCGGTGAGTACGGCGATTACTGGGTGGTCATCTGCACCTACCCGGTGAACGCTGACGAGTTCTCTCAGCAGGTCCTGACTCTGGTCAACAAAGAGCGCACCAGCCGCGGCCTGAACGCCCTGGTTCTGGGCGGTGCAAACCTGAACGCCGCTACCGAGCTCCGCGCTCGTGAGCTGGCAGAGGTCAACTCCCACACCCGTCCCGATGGTACCAGCTGCTTCACCGTGCTGAACACCTTTAACGTGAAAGATCAGGCCGTTGGCGAAGTTGCTGCCTGGGGCAGCCGCAGCCGGAAGAGGTCGTCAATTCCTGGATGAATTCCGATGGCCACCGTGCCATCCTCCTCGATCCGGAAGCCCGCAAGATGTGCGTTTCTTGCTACTATGACACCAACAGCGATTACGGTACCAACTGGGCAATGCTGGTCACCGAGTGATCCACAATCAAATACATAAGCCATTACCGCGGCCCGACAGATGCGCAGGAACATTTGTCGGGCTTTTTTTGTATTCTTTTTTATGTTATACTTATTTTGATAATAAACCTCTCAAACCGCGCTTTGGCGCGGTCAGCCGTCCTCCCTCTGTCGCTGACGCGGCATCTCCCTCCGGCCGGAGGGAGTCTGTCCTACCAGGGGAGCCGGAGAGAGGATATGGAGGAAGACTGTGGAGGAAGACTGTGGAGGATTATCGCACCATACGGGGCACGGCCATTGGCGAGTACGAAGAAAAAAAGAGCCGCTTTATTGCGCAGCTCTCCTTTGCGGACAGCGAGGAGGCCGCTGTGGCATTTCTGGAAAAAGTGCGGGCGGAAAACCGCACCGCCCGCCACAACGTCTATGCCTACCGCCTGAGGGAGGGCAACCGGGAGCGCTACTCCGACGACGGCGAACCGGCGAAGACGGCGGGCACCCCGGCACTGGAAGTGCTGCAGCACAGCGGCCTGACCGACCTTATCGTGGTGGTGACCCGGTACTTTGGCGGGGTGCTGCTGGGCACGGGCGGCCTGGTACGGGCTTACACCACGGCTACGGCCCGGGCACTGGAAAATGCGGAGGTCGTCACGGTGCGCAGCGTCATTGAATTGAGCGTGACCGTGGATTACTCCCTCTATGAGCGGGCAAGCCTCCTGATCCAGGGGGCAGGGGCCAAGCTGGCCGAACCGGAATTCACGGATCGGGTGGCTCTGCGCTGGCAGATGCCGGAGGGCACCGAGTTCCCGCTGCTGGAGCAGCTGCGGGAACTGACCCGGGGCGGGGCAAATGTGAGCGTTTCCAAGCCGTTTTACGCCCCGTTCTGAACGGCTTGGATGGCATAAAGAGAAAATTTGGATGACAGGCAGAGGGCCTGCCATCCAAAATAAACTTTTATTTTTAGAATAGACAGGCATCTTCCCCTTTCGACAGCACAAACGCGGTACAATACTGCCAAGGCGCGGCGTTTGGGATCCGCTGCGCGCTGAGAAAGGGGAGAGCAGGACAACATAACAGAAAGCGAGGGACTGTGGATGAATGTGCGGGAACGTACCGAAGAGATCGAGCGGCTGACCCTTGCCCCCTGGGCGACGTTCAGCGATGCGAGCCGGGGAAGGCAGCGGCAGGAAGAACCGGACGACATCCGGCCCGTGTTCCAGCGGGACAGGGACCGCGTCATCCACTGCAAGGCGTTCCGCCGCCTCAAACAGAAGACACAGGTCTTCCTCTCGCCGGAGGGCGACCTTTACCGCACCCGCCTCACCCACACGCTGGAAGTGACCCAGGTGGCCCGGACCATTGCCCGGGCGCTGCGGCTCAACGAGGACCTGACCGAGGCCATCGGCCTGGCACACGACCTGGGCCACACGCCGTTTGGCCATGCGGGCGAAGCTGCCCTGAACAAGCTCTGCCCCGATGGCTTCAAGCACTATATGCAGAGCCTGCGGGTGGTGGACAAGCTGGAAAAAGAGGGCCAGGGCCTCAACCTGACCTGGGAGGTGCGGAACGGCATTGTGACCCACACCAAGGGTACCTGGGCGGCCACGCCGGAGGGGCGCATCGTCCGGATGGCGGATCAGATCGCGTTCGTCAACCACGATATTGAGGACGCCGTCCGGGCCGGTGTGCTGGACCCGGACATCCTGCCCAAGGAGTGCACGGCGGTGCTGGGCAATACCAAATCCGAACGCATCACCACCATGATCCGCAGCATCCTTGCCCACAGCGACGGAGATGTTGGCGTGGGAGCCGAGGAGCACGAAGCGTTTCTGGCCCTGAAAGATTTCATGTACGCCAACGTGTATGTGGACCGCACCGCCAAGCGGGAAGAGCAGAAAGTGGAAAAAGTGCTCACGGAGCTTTACGAATATTACCTGACCCACATTGATCAGATGTCCAACTTCTATTTGCAGCTGGCCTATCAGGAGGGGCGGGAGCGTGCGGTGACGGACTACATCAGCGGCATGAGCGATGAGTTTGCCATCCGGACGTTCGAGGATGTTTTTGTGCCCCGCAAATGGCACGTTCTTTAAAAAGGAGCAGCAAAAGAGACCATGATCCCACACGAATACATTGAAGAGCTGACCCGCCGGACGGACATCACCGAGCTCATTGGCAGCTATGTCCAGCTCAAGCGCAAGGGGCGGCTGTACGGCGGGCTCTGCCCGTTCCACAGCGAAAAATCTCCCTCGTTCTATGTTTACCCGGACACCCAGAGCTTTTACTGCTTTGGCTGCGGCGCGGGCGGCGATGCCATTACTTTTACCAAGAAGATCAACAGCATTGATTACCCGGAGGCGGTCAAGCTGCTGGCGGCCCGGGCCGGAATGCCGGAGCCCGAAGAGGACGATAAGACCGGGCGGATGCGCAGCCGGATCCTCTCCATGAACAAGGAGGCCGCGCGGTTCTTCCATGCCTGCCTCAACTCTACCGTGGAGGAGGCCCGGCAGGCCCGGGCTTACTGGCGGCGGCGCGGGCTGGACGATAAGACCATTGTCCGGTTCGGGCTGGGGTATGCCCCCAACGACGGGCAGGCTCTCTACCAGTTTTTGCGGGATAAGGGCTACAACCAGCAGGAGCTGGACGCCAGCGGTCTGTTCAAGCGCAGCCAGTCCGGCCGCATTTACTGCCTGTTCTGGAAGCGGGTGATGACCCCTATTTTTGACCTGCGGGGCAACATCATCGCCTTCGGCGGGCGCGTGCTGGACGACTCCAAGCCCAAGTATGTCAACAGCCCGGAAACGCTGGTGTATCACAAGTCTGATACGGTGTTCGCACTGCAGATCGCCAAGAAGAGTGCCTCCCGCCGCTTTGTCCTCTGCGAGGGCTATATGGATGTCATCAGTATGCAGCAGGCGGGCATTGACACGGCGGTCTGCGCCTGCGGCACGGCCCTGACGCCGGATCAGGTCAAGCTCATCAGCCAGTATGCAGAGGAAGTCATCCTCAGCTACGACTCGGACGAGGCGGGCCAGAAAGCCACCCTCCGCTCGCTGGAGCTGTTCCGGAACAGTCCGGTCAAGGTGGGCGTTTTGCAGATCCCCGGGGCAAAGGACCCGGACGAGTACATCAAGAAATACGGGGCAGAGCGGTTCAAGGCTCTGCTGGACGGCGTGGGCAACGCGCTGGATTTCCGCCTCAAGCGGCTGCGGGACAAATATGACCTGAGCCAGGACGGCCAGCGGCTGGAATACATCAAAGAAGCCGTGGACATGCTGGCCGAGCGCTCCAACCCCACGGAACAGGAAGTTTACGCCGGGCGGCTGGCCGAGGAGACCAATGTTTCCAAGACGGCCATTATGACCCAGCTGGAAACGGCGGTCAAGCGGGCAGGCTACAAGCGCCGGCAGGAGCGGAGCCGTGCCCGGCTCAAAGAGGGCGAGATGAACCAGATCAACGTGCCCTACAGCATGGGCGGGGCCGAGGCGCTGGGTGTGGCCAGTGCGCAGCAGCGGCTGCTGGCCGCCATCCTGCGGGAGCCCGGCTATCTGGACATGGTGCGCAGCCAGCTCCCGGCGGAAAAGTTCCTGCTGCCCCAGCAGCGGGAGCTGTATCAGGCCATGATCCAGTGCCGGGAGCAGGGGATCGAGCTGAGTCTGGCCACCCTGCGTGCCTACGTCAGCGAAGAAGCGCTGAATGAATTGAGCGCCCTTGCGGCAAAATACAGCGATGTGAATTGTACGCCGGACGATATCCGGCTCTACCTGGACCGCATTGCCCGGGGTACCCCGGTAGCAAAAAAGGCGGCCGAAATGTCCAACGATCAATTAGAGCAGTATCTCCAGTCGATGCGGGAGAAAAAACAGGGGAATCTTCCCCCGGAAGAATAACAGGGCATGACCCTCCTCCACCCGGCTGGAGCCGGAAGGAGAAAGAATCATGCAGAAAATGTCACAAACAGAGGAACTGGCCCGGCTGCTGGCGGCCCGTGCCCGGCGGCATACTCTGACGCCGGAGGAGATCGGCCGGGCGATGGACGAGCAGGAGTACGATGCGGCTGGGCTGGATGCGCTCCATGCGGCGCTGGAAGCCCGGGGCGTGACCGTGAAAGAGGAAGACCCCGACCTGCCCCCGCTGGATGAGGCACAGATCGGACGGCTGGAACACGAGCTCTCGGCGGAGGGCGTGGCGCTGGATGACCCGGTAAAGACCTATTTAAAGGAGATCGGGCGGGTGCCGCTCCTTTCCGCCGACGAAGAAGCAGAGCTGGCTCGGGCGGCGCAGGCCGGGGACGAGGAAGCCCGCCGACGCCTGAGTGAGGCAAATCTGCGGCTGGTGGTCTCGGTGGCCAAGCGGTACGCCGGGCGGGGCCTGCCGTTCCTGGATCTGATCCAGGAGGGAAACCTGGGCCTGATGAAAGCGGCAGAAAAGTTTGAGCCGGATCGGGGCTTCAAGTTTTCCACTTACGCGACGTGGTGGATCCGGCAGTCCATCACCCGGGCCATTGCCGATCAGGGGCGGACCATCCGGATCCCGGTGCATCTGGTGGAGAGTATCAACCGGGTGAAGAAGACAGCAGGGGAGCTGCTCCGCAAAAACGGGCGGGAGCCTACGGCGGAGGAGATCGCGGCCCAGTTGGAGATGGAGCCCGCCCGGGTGCGGGAATTATTACAGCTGGCCCAGGAGCCCGTGAGCCTGGAAACGCCGGTGGGCGAGGAAGAGGACGCCCATCTGGAGGATTTTATCCAGGACGAGGAGGCGGGCGTCCCGGTGGACGAGGCCGGGCGGCAGCTGCTGCGGCGGGAGCTGATGAATGTGCTCAAGAGCCTGACGCCCCGGGAAGAGCGGGTCATTGCCCTGCGGTTCGGGTTGGAAGATGGCCGGGCCCGGACACTGGAAGAGCTGGGCAAGGAGTTCCATGTCACCCGGGAACGAGTGCGCCAGATCGAGGCCAAGGCCCTGCGCAAGCTCCGCCACCCCAGCCGGGCCAAACGGCTGCGGGATTATCTGGAGGAGTAAGCCCTGTGCAAGAGCCAACCTGTACAAAATGCACAACCCTGTTTTTGGCAGGAACATGAAAAACGAAAAAATCAAGGCCTAAATCAACCAAAAGCTACACGCCCCCGGGTGTCCTGCAAAACAGGGCTTCCGGGAAATTTTTTGCACCAAAATGCGAAAAATGGCTTGACAGCAAGGCTTTTAGGGGGTATACTAAACCAGTATCACATAATGGCCTAGTGCGCCAAAAAGGGAGTTTGCGTGGAGCGAGCTTGGAGGACTGAACCGAAAAGTTTGTGAAAAACGCCGAACTTCTCCGCGGAGCGTGGGTCGGATTATGTGTGTCTGCTCAAAATTCGACCTGCGTTATTGCAAATCCGTAGAGTATAAAAGTAAGGAGTGGTTGATTTTATGATGAAAGTCAAGCCCGTAAAGCTCGGCAAAACCGAGCGCATGAGCTTCTCCCACATCGACGAAGTCATCAGTATGCCGAACCTGATCGAGGTCCAGAAGAACTCTTATCAGTGGTTCCTGGACGAGGGCCTGAAAGAGGTCTTCCACGATATCGGCACCATTGAGGACTACACTGGTAACCTGGCGCTGAGCTTTGTGGACTTCCGTCTGGATAAGGAGCCCAAGTACAGCATCAAGGAGTGCAAGGAGCGCGACGTGACCTACGCTGCCCCCCTGCGCGTTACCGCCCGTCTGTTGAACAAGGAGACCGGCGAAGTCAAGGACCAGGAAATTTTCATGGGTGATTTCCCGCTGATGACCGATGCGGGCACCTTTGTGATCAACGGTGCGGAGCGTGCCATCGTCAGCCAGCTGGTCCGTTCTCCCGGCGTATTCTACGGAGATGCCAAGGATAAAGTTGGTAACGACCTGTACAGCGCTACCATGAACCCCAACCGCGGTGCCTGGCTGGAGTACGAGACCGACGCTTCCAACGTGTTCTATGTCCGTATTGATAAGAACCGCAAGCTGCCTGTCACCGTGCTGTGCCGTGCACTGGGCCTGTCCACCAATGAGGACATCCTGAACTTCTTCGGTGACGACGAGCGCATCCTGGCTACCCTGGAAAAGGACACCACCAAGAACCAGGAAGAGGGCCTGCTGGAAGTTTACCGCAAGCTGCGCCCCGGCGAGCCTCCCACAGTGGAGTCTGCTACCAGCCAGATCAACATGCTGTTCTTCGACCCGCGCCGTTACGATCTGTCCCGTTTCGGCCGTTATAAGATGAACAAGAAGCTCTCTCTGGCACGCCGCATCATGGGTTATGTTGCCGCTGAGAACATCGTGGCTCCCCTGACCGGTGAGCTGATCGTGGAGGCTGGCACCAAGATCAGCCGCGAGCTGGCTGAGAAAGCCGATGCCGCAGGCGTCAATGTCGTCATCCTGAAAGTCGAGGACAAGAACGTCAAGGTCATCACCAACGGCTGTGTGGACGCACAGGGCTTCTTCTCCTTTGACGTCAAGGAGTGCGGCATCAACGAGCGCTGCTCCTTTGACGAGATCAAGAAGATCCTGGACACCACTTCCGATGTGGAAGAGCAGAAAGAGATGCTGCGCCGCAACCACGACCAGCTGATCGGCCGTACGGTCACCGTGACCGACATTCTGGCTTCCATCAACTACCTGAACGGCCTGGGCCATGGCATCGGCACCACCGATGATATCGACCACCTGGGCAACCGCCGCATCCGCAGCGTCGGTGAGCTGCTGCAGAACCAGTTCCGCATCGGCTTCTCCCGCATGGAGCGCGTCATCCGTGAGCGCATGACCCTGCAGAGCCAGGATCAGAGCGTCATCACCCCGCAGGCCCTCATCAACATCCGCCCTGTGGTGGCAGCCATCAAGGAGTTCTTCGGTTCTTCCCCGCTGTCTCAGTTCATGGACCAGAACAACCCTCTGGCTGAGCTGACCCACAAGCGCCGTCTGTCCGCTCTGGGCCCCGGCGGTCTGAGCCGTGACCGCGCGGGTTTCGAGGTCCGCGACGTCCACTACAGCCACTATGGCCGTATGTGCCCCATTGAGACCCCTGAAGGCCCCAACATCGGTCTGATCTCCTATCTGGCATCCTACGCCAAGATCAACGAGTATGGCTTCGTGGAGGCTCCTTACCGCAAGGTGAAGAAGACCTACGATGAGAACGGCAAGCTGATCGATCAGGTCGTCACCGACGAGGTCGAGTATATGACCGCTGATGTCGAGGACGAGTACGTTGTGGCACAGGCCAACGAGCCGCTGGACGAGGGCAAGCACTTCATCCGTCCCCGCGTTTCTGCCCGCCGCCGCGACGACATTCTGGAAATCGACGCCGCACAGGTCGATTATATGGACGTTTCGCCCCGTATGATGGTCTCTGTTGCGACCGCCTGCATCCCGTTCCTGGAGAACGATGACTGTAACCGTGCACTGATGGGCTCCAACATGCAGCGTCAGGCAGTGCCTCTGATGGTCACCCAGCAGCCCATTGTGGCAACGGGTATGGAGTATAAGGCAGCTACCGACTCCGGCACCGCTGTTCTGGCAAAGAACGACGGCGTTGTGGAGAAGATGGATGCCGACCATGTGGTGGTCCGCAACGAGCAGGGCACCCTGGACAACTACCCGCTGGTCAAGTTCGCCCGCTCCAACGCGGGCACCTGCATCAACCAGCGCCCCATCGTGGAAGTGGGCGAGACCGTCAAGGCCGGCCAGGTGCTGGCCGATGGCCCGGCTATGCGCAACGGTGAGATCTCTCTGGGCAAGAACGCTCTGATCGGCTTCATGACCTGGGAGGGCTACAACTACGAGGACGCCGTCCTGCTGAACGAGAAGATCGTCCGCGAGGATGTGTATACCTCCATTCATATTGAAGAGTACGAGACAGAGTCTCGTGACACCAAGCTCGGACCTGAGGAGATCACCCGTGATATCCCCAACGTTTCCGAGGACGCTCTGAAAGACCTGGACGAGCGCGGCATCATCCGCATCGGCGCTGAGGTCAAGAGCGGTGATATTCTGGTTGGTAAGGTCACCCCCAAGGGCGAGACCGAGCTGACCGCTGAGGAGCGCCTGCTCCGCGCCATCTTTGGCGAAAAGGCCCGCGAGGTGCGTGACACCTCCCTGCGTGTGCCTCACGGCGAGTACGGCATCATCGTGGATGTCAAGGTCTTCACTCCGGAGAACAGCGATGAGCTGCAGCCCGGCGTCCGTGAGGTCGTCCGCTGCTACATCGCTCAGAAGCGCAAGATCAGCGTCGGCGATAAGATGGCAGGCCGTCACGGCAACAAGGGTGTCGTTTCCCGCATCCTGCCGCAGGAGGATATGCCTTACCTGCCCGACGGCACCCCGCTGGACATCGTGCTGAACCCCCTGGGCGTTCCTTCCCGTATGAACATCGGTCAGGTGCTGGAAGTCAACCTGGGCTACGCGGCAAAGGCCTGTGGCATCAAGGTCATGACCCCTGTCTTCGACTCCGCCCGCGAGGCTGATATCGGCGATACCTTTGATACCGCCCGCGAGCTGTGGCACGGCGAGAATGCTCCCGCATATCCCACCAAGCTCCCCAAGATCATGGGCGAGAAGGGCCACATCATCGACTTCTCCAAGATCGAGCTGGACCGCGATGGCAAGACCACTGTTTACGACGGCCGCACCGGCGAGAAGTTCGACAACCGCGTTACCGTCGGTTATATGTACTACCTCAAGCTGCATCACCTGGTCGATGATAAGATCCATGCACGTTCCACCGGCCCCTACTCTCTGGTCACCCAGCAGCCTCTGGGCGGCAAGGCCCAGTTCGGCGGCCAGCGCTTCGGCGAGATGGAGGTCTGGGCACTGGAAGCTTACGGTGCCGCTTACACCCTGCAGGAGATCCTGACCGTGAAGTCGGACGATGTTGAGGGCCGTGTGAAGACCTATGAGCCATCGTCAAGGGCGAGCCCATCCCGCAGCCGGGCATCCCCGAGTCGTTCCGTGTTATGCTCAAGGAGCTGCAGTCCCTGGGTCTGGACGTTGTGGTCCAGGACAAGGACGGCAACGAGATCGACATGCGCCAGAACTTCGACGACGAAGAGACTGGCTTTGATATGCGCGATGTTGCCGGCAGCGAGACCGTTACCAACGAGAACGAGCTGCTGAATGACTACACCATCAAGGACGCCGACGCGGGTTTCGATGATCCCTCTGTGCTGGACGACAACAACTCCGGCGACGCGGCTCCCGCTTCCGACGAAGTGGACTTTGAGTAAATCCTGAACAAAGCTGTTTTTTGCCTGGCGCGGCGCGCGTGCCGCGTGCCGCGCGGGCAGGGAACAGAGGATTGCAAAGCCGCCTGTTATCATCGAGACAACTAGAGATTAAGAAAGGGTTCGTTTCATGGAAAACAACGTTTTCGATTCCATTAAAATCGGCCTTGCCTCTCCTGAGCAGATCCGCAAGTGGAGCTACGGTGAGGTGAAGAAGCCGGAGACCATCAACTACCGCACCCTGAAGCCGGAGCGCGACGGCCTGTACTGCGAGCGCATCTTTGGACCTACCAAGGACTGGGAGTGCCACTGCGGCAAGTATAAGCGCATCCGCTACAAGGGCAAGATCTGCGACCGCTGCGGCGTCGAGGTCACCAAAGCAAAGGTCCGCCGCGAGCGTATGGGCCACATTGAGCTGGCCGCTCCTGTCAGCCACATCTGGTACTTCAAGGGCATCCCCAGCCGCATCGGCCTGATGCTGGACATCAGCCCCCGCCTGCTGGAGAAAGTGCTGTACTTTGCAAGCTATATCGTTACCAACCCCGGTCTGACCCCGCTGGAAAAGAAGCAGCTGCTGACCGAGAAAGAATACCGCGAGATGCGTGAGCGCTATGGCGACGAGTTTGAGGCCGCCATGGGTGCTGAGGCGATCCAGGATCTGCTGAAAGAGATCGACCTGGATCAGCTGAGCGCTGAACTGACCGCTGAGGTGGAGAAGTCCTCCGGCCAGAAGCGTGTCCGCATCCTGAAGCGTCTGGAGGTCGTGGAGGCTTTCCGCATTTCCGGCAACCGCCCCGAGTGGATGGTCATGGATGTGCTGCCTGTTCTGCCCCCTGACCTGCGCCCCATGGTCCAGCTGGACGGCGGCCGTTTTGCCACCTCCGACCTGAACGACCTGTACCGCCGCGTCATCAACCGCAACAACCGTCTGCGCCGCCTGCTGGAGCTGGGTGCTCCTGACATCATCGTGCGCAACGAGAAGCGGATGCTGCAGGAGGCTGTGGACAGCCTGATCGACAACGGCCGCCGTGGTCGTCCGGTCACCGGCCCCAACAACCGTGCCCTGAAGAGCCTGTCTGACCTGCTCAAGGGCAAGCAGGGCCGTTTCCGCCAGAACCTGCTGGGCAAGCGTGTTGACTACTCCGGCCGTTCTGTTATCGTCGTCGGCCCTGAGCTGAAGATGGATCAGTGCGGTCTGCCCAAGGAGATGGCTCTGGAGCTGTTCAAGCCCTTTGTCATGAAAGACCTGGTGGAAAAGGGTGTTGCCAACAACATCAAATCCGCCCGTAAGATGGTCGAGCGTGCAAAGCCTGAGGTCTGGGACAGCCTGGAGACCGTCATCAAGGGCCATCCCGTTCTGCTGAACCGTGCACCTACGCTGCACCGTCTGGGCATTCAGGCCTTTAACCCGGTGCTGGTGGAGGGCCGTGCAATCAAGCTGCACCCCCTGGCATGTACCGCGTTCAACGCCGACTTCGACGGCGACCAGATGGCAGTTCACCTGCCCCTAGGCGAGGATGCCTGCCGTGAGGCCAAGATGCTGATGCTGGCTTCCGGCAACCTGCTGAAGCCCTCTGACGGCGCTCCTGTTACCGTTCCTACGCAGGATATGATCCTGGGCAGCTACTACCTGACCACCGTTCGTGAGAACGAGGAGGGCGCGGGCAAGATCTTCCGCGACGAGAACGAGGCTCTGATGGCTTACGCCGAGCACATTGTCACCCTGCACGCACCCATCAAGGTGCGCCGCACCATGACCATTGACGGCGTGGAGCGCACCGGTCTGGTGGATGCCACCGTCGGCCGCATCATCTTCAACAACCCTGTGCCCCAGAACCTCGGTTATATCGACCGTACCGATCCGGAGCACTGGCTGGAGTATGAGGTCAGCTTCCGCGTGACCAAGAAGACCCTGCCCGACATCATTTCCCGCTGCATGACCCGGAACGGCACCCACAAGTGCGCTAAGATGCTGGACGCATCAAGGCTCAGGGCTACAAGTACTCCACCCTGTCCGCCATCTCCGTTGCTGTCTGCGACGCTGTCATCCCGCCCCAGAAAGACGAGCTGATCGCCGAGGCTGACAAGCAGGTCTCTCAGGTGAGCAAGCTGTTCAACCGCGGCCTGATCTCCGAGAACGAGCGCTACACCCAGACCATCAACATCTGGCAGGCAACCACCGATAAGGTCTCCAAAGCTCTGGCGGCAAACCTGCCCAAGGACAACGAGATCTTCATGATGGCGGACTCTGGTGCTCGTGGTTCTATGAACCAGATCAAGCAGCTGGCCGGCATGCGCGGCCTGCTGGCAAACACCGCCGGTAAGACCATTGAGATGCCCATTCGTGCCAACTACCGTGAGGGTCTGAATATTCTGGAATATTTCGTCTCTGCCCGTGGTGCTCGTAAGGGTCTGGCGGATACCGCTCTGCGTACCGCTGACTCCGGCTACCTGACCCGCCGCATGGTCGATGTCTCTCAGGAAGTGATCGTCCGCGAGATCGACTGCGGTACCACCGATGGCCTGTGGGTCTCTGAGATCCACGAGGGCAAGGAGAAGATCGAGAGCTTCCGTGAGCGTATCATCGGCCGTTACGCCGTGGGCGATGTCATCAACCCCGTTACCGGTGAGGTCATCGTGCCCGAGGGCAAGATGATCGACCTGTACGACGCCAATGACATCGAGGCAGCCGGCATCACCAAGCTGAAGATCCGCAGCCTGCTGACCTGCCGCGCCAAGATCGGCGTCTGCGCACACTGCTATGGCAGCGATATGGCAAACGGTGAGCCCGTCCAGCTGGGCGAGTCCATCGGCGTCATCGCCGCAGAGTCCATCGGCGAGCCCGGTACTCAGCTGACCATGCGTACGTTCCATACCGGTGGTATTGCATCGGCTGAAGATATTACCCAGGGTCTTCCCCGTGTTGAGGAGCTGTTCGAGAGCCGCCGTCCCAAGAGCATGGCCATCATGAGCGAGATCTCCGGTGTGGTCTCTCAGGACGACACCAAGAAGAACGTGGTCATCAAGGTCACTGGCAAGGATGAGAACGGCGCGGAGGTCGTGAAGAGCTACTCCATCCCGTTCACCCAGCACGCACGCGTGATGCCGGGCGACCGTGTGGAAAAGGGCGACATCATCACCCGTGAGGGCGTCCTCTATCCGCAGGACATTCTGGCCATCAAGGGCCTGAGCGATGTCCAGAACTACCTCATCAGCGAGGTCCAGAAAGTTTACCGTCTGCAGGGCGTTGAGATCAACGATAAGCATATCGAGGTCATCGTCCGTCAGATGTGCCGCAAGGTCCGCGTGACCGACTCCGGCTCTTCGGATCTGATCGGCGGCGCTCTGGCAAACCGCCTGGATGTCGAGAACATCAACGCCGAGCTGCAGAAGCGGATCGACGCTGGCGAAGAGGGTGTCAAGCTGGTGGAGTACCAGCAGGTGCTGCTGGGCATCACCAAGGCTGCCCTGGCCAACGAGTCGTTCCTGTCTGCCGCGTCGTTCCAGGAGACCACCCGCGTGCTGACCGAAGCTGCCATCAAGGGCAAGATCGATCCGCTGGCTGGCCTGAAAGAGAACGTCATCATCGGCAAACTGATCCCCGCGGGTACCGGTCTCCCGGAGGTGCGTGAGGATCTGAAGCGCCGCGAGGAAGAGCGCGACGCCGCTGTGGCCGAGGAGCTGGCTGCTGCAAACCAGCAGTAAGCGCTGCGTTCCTCTGAAACCGAATCAATAAACGCGAAGCCGCTTCCACTGAGAAATGAGTGGAGGCGGCTTTTTTGATCGGAAATAAACCGCTCAGGCCGCGCTTTGGCGCAGGCAGCTCCCCTGTTCGGGGAGCCGAATGGATGAAAAGAAAATTCGGCGAATAAAACAAAAAAATCTTGGAAAAACTGTTGACATTCCGAATCAAAGCGAGTATTATATAACTGTTGCGCGTCCCTACGGGGATAGTGCGACAAAAAAGTCGGGACAAGCCCGATGTGCATTATTAAGAAAGGAGAAACAAAATGCCTACTTTTAACCAGCTTGTACGCAAAGGCCGTCAGGTCCTGGAGACCAAGAGCACTGCTCCCGCACTGCTGAAGAGCTACAATTCTCAGAAGAAACAGTATTCTGATCTGAATAGCCCCCAGAAGCGTGGTGTCTGCACCGCTGTCCGTACCATGACCCCGAAGAAGCCTAACTCTGCTCTGCGTAAGGTTGCCCGTGTTCGCCTCACGAATGGTATTGAGGTCACCTCTTACATTCCCGGTATCGGCCATAACCTGCAGGAGCACTCCGTCGTGCTGATCCGTGGCGGCCGTGTTAGGGACCTGCCCGGTGTGCGTTACCACATCATCCGTGGTACCCTGGATACCCAGGGTGTGGCAGGCCGTAACCAGGCCCGCTCCAAGTACGGCGCGAAGCGTCCTAAGGCCGGTGCTGCGAAGAAGTAATTAAGGAACGAACCGCCATAAACGGCTTTCCATTATATAAATAACAAGTCTGCAATGCAGATGGGCAACAGTTTATGTAAGGTCAGCTCTTTGTGACACAACGGGAGTTTTATTACTTTCGAGTACCGATGATATCATTCTGTGAAGGAGGGAAGAAAGATGCCTAGAAGAGGTAACATTGCTAAGCGCGATGTCTTAGCTGATCCTATTTACAATTCCAAGATGGTCACTCGTCTGGTCAACAGCGTGATGCTGGATGGCAAGAAGGGCGTCGCTCAGAAGATCGTTTATGAAGCTTTCTCCATGATTCAGGAGAAGACCGGCAACGATCCTCTGGAGACTTTCGAGAAGGCGATGGAGAACATCATGCCCAGCCTCGAGTGCAAGACCCGCCGCGTTGGTGGCGCTAACTACCAGGTTCCTCTGGAAGTGAGCCCCGCCCGCCGCGAGACCCTGGGCCTGCGCTGGCTGACTGCTTACAGCCGCAGCCGTGGTGAGAAGACCATGGCACAGCGTCTGGCTGCTGAGATCATGGATGCTGCCAACAACACTGGTAACGCCGTGAAGAAGCGCGAGGATACCCACAAGATGGCCGAGGCCAACAAGGCTTTCGCTCATTTCCGTTATTGATCTGTTCTGTAGGAGGTTAATTTCATGGCTACTCCCAGAGAAGTTTCTCTTCAGATGACGAGAAATATCGGCATTATGGCCCATATTGATGCTGGTAAGACGACGACTACCGAGCGTATTCTGTACTACACCGGCATCAACCACAAGATCGGCGAAGTTCACGACGGCGGCGCTACCATGGACTGGATGGTCCAGGAGCAGGAGCGTGGTATTACCATCACCTCCGCAGCCACCACTTGCTACTGGAGCCATTCTGAGACCCAGAAGGATCCCGTTGCATTTAAGAAGAACCGTCACCGCATCAACATCATCGACACCCCGGGCCACGTGGACTTCACGGTTGAGGTCCAGCGCTCTCTGCGCGTTCTGGACGGTTCTGTGACCGTTCTGGCCGCTAAGGGTGGTGTCGAGCCGCAGTCTGAGACCGTTTGGCGTCAGGCTGACGAATACAAGGTTCCCCGTATGGTGTACGTCAACAAGATGGATACCATGGGTGCCGACTTCTTCCGCTGCATCAAGATGCTGCATGATCGTCTGCACGCCAACGGCGTTGCAATTCAGCTGCCTATCGGCCAGGAGGATACTTTCCGTGGTATCGTTGACCTGGTTGACATGAACGCTGAGGTCTACTACGACGACATGGGCAACGACATGCGCTGTGAGCCCATTCCCGAGGATATGGTCGAGCAGGCTGAGGAGTATCGCAACATCCTGATCGAGGCTGTTGCTGAGAACGACGAAGAGCTGATGGAGAAGTACCTCGAGGGCGAGGAGATCACCAAGGCTGAGCTGAAGGCTGCCATCCGCAAGGAGACCATCGCCAACACTCTGGTCCCCGTTACCTGCGGTTCTTCCTACAAGAACCGTGGTGTCCAGAAGCTGCTGGACGCTATCGTGGATTATATGCCCGCCCCGACCGATGTCGAGGACATCAAGGGTGTGAACCCCGAGACCGAAGAGCAGGAGACCCGTCCGTCTTCCGACGACGCTCCGTTTGCCGCTCTGGCCTTTAAGATCGCTACCGACCCGTTCGTTGGTAAGCTGGCTTACTTCCGCGTCTATTCCGGTAAGGTCGAGGCAGGTACTACTGTCTACAACTCCGTGAAAGACACCAAGGAGCGTATGGGCCGCATCCTGCAGATGCACTCCAATCACCGCAAGGATATCGACTGCTGCTATGCAGGTGATATCGCTGCCGTTGTTGGTCTGAAGAACACCACCACTGGTGATACTCTGTGTGATGAGAATCATCCCATCATTCTGGAGTCCATGAAGTTCCCTGAGCCCGTTATCCGCGTTGCCATTGAGCCTAAGACCAAGGCCGGCAACGAGAAGATGGGCATTGCGCTGGCAAAGCTGGCCGAAGAGGACCCCACCTTTAAGACCTACACCGATGAAGAGACCGGCCAGACCATCATTGCTGGTATGGGCGAGCTGCACCTGGAGATCATCGTTGACCGTCTGCTGCGTGAGTTCAAGGTTGAAGCAAACGTGGGTGCACCCCAGGTTGCTTACCGTGAGACCATCCGCAAAGAGGCCAACCAGGAGACCAAGTACGCACGTCAGTCCGGTGGTAAGGGCCAGTACGGTCACGTCAAGATCAAGATCGAGCCCAACGAGCCCGGTAAGGGTTACGAGTTCGTCAACGCCATCGTTGGCGGCGCGATTCCCAAGGAGTACATCCCGGCTATCGACAACGGTATCCAGGGTGCTATGAAGTCCGGCGTTCTGGCAGGCTATCCTGTCGTTGACGTCAAGGTCACCCTGTGGGATGGTTCTTATCATGAGGTCGACTCCTCTGAGATGGCGTTCTCCATTGCGGGTTCTATGGCATTCAAGGATGCTATGCGCAAGGCGGATCCCATCATCACCGAGCCTATCATGAAAGTTGCTGTCATCGTTCCCGACGAGTATCTGGGCGATGTTATCGGCGACCTGAATGCTCGCCGTGGTCAGATCCAGGGCATGGAGGCAATGGCTGGCACCCAGCGTGTCAACGCGTTCGTTCCTCTGGCTCAGATGTTCGGCTACGCCACCGACCTGCGTTCCAAGACTCAGGGCCGTGGCCAGTATGTCATGGAGCCGTCTCACTACGAGCCGGTGCCCAAGAACATTGCCGACCAGATCATTGCTGGCCGCACCAAGGCTGATCGTTGAAAAACGGATAATGATTTTGCCGGGGTAGTGTCACTCCGGCAAAATTTCCTGTAAAAGCACTTGATTTTACAGGGCAAATTTAGTAGAATAGTTTTGCAATGCAATTCTGTATGTGCAGGACTGTTGTAACCAATATCAAAACCTAATTAAGGGAGGATATTCCAATGGCTGAAAAGGCAAAATTTGACCGTTCTAAGCCGCATGTTAACATCGGCACCATCGGTCACGTTGACCACGGCAAGACCACTCTGACTGCTGCTATCACCAAGTATCTGGCTCTGAAGGGCGACGCAGAGTTCATGGATTACGCCAACATCGATAAGGCTCCCGAGGAGCGCGCTCGTGGTATCACGATCAACTCCGCTCACGTTGAGTATCAGACCGACGCTCGTCACTACGCTCACGTTGACTGCCCGGGCCATGCTGACTACGTTAAGAACATGATCACTGGTGCTGCTCAGATGGACGGCGCTATCCTGGTCGTTGCTGCTACCGATGGTCCCATGCCCCAGACCCGTGAGCACATCCTGCTGGCTCGTCAGGTCGGCGTGCCCTATATCGTTGTCTTCATGAACAAGTGCGATATGGTCGACGACGAAGAGCTGCTGGATCTGGTCGAGATGGAGATCCGTGAGCTGCTGAGCGAGTACGACTTCCCGGGCGACGATACCCCGATCATCCGTGGTTCCGCTCTGAAGGCTCTGGAGGCTCCCAACGATCCCGAGGATCCTGCTTACGCTTGCATCAAAGAGCTGATGGACGCTGTTGACTCCTATATCCCCAACCCGGATCGTGAGGAGGACAAGCCTTTCCTGATGCCCATTGAGGATGTCATGACCATTTCTGGCCGTGGTACCGTTGCTACCGGTCGTGTTGAGCGTGGTATTGCCAAGGTTGGCGACGCTATGGAGATCGTCGGCATCAAGCCCGATCGTCTGAGCACCACCATCACCGGCCTGGAGATGTTCCGTAAGTCTCTGGACTTCGCTGAGGCTGGCGATAACATCGGCGCTCTGCTGCGTGGTGTTGATCGTACCCAGATCGAGCGTGGCCAGGTTCTGGCTAAGCCCGGCACTGTGCACCCCCACAACGTCTTTGAGGCTCAGGTCTACGTCCTGACCAAGGACGAGGGCGGCCGTCACACCCCGTTCTTCTCCAACTATCGTCCTCAGTTCTACTTCCGTACCACCGACGTGACCGGCATCATCACCCTGCCGGAAGGCACCGAGATGTGCATGCCTGGCGATAACGTCATGATGCACGTTGAGCTGCTGACCCCCGTTGCTATGGAAGAGGGCCTGCGTTTCGCTATCCGTGAGGGTGGCCGTACCGTTGGTTCTGGCGTTGTCGGCAAGATCATTGAGTGATCTTGACCCTGTGCGCCTGTTCTAAGGCAAAAGGTTAAACTTACAAAGAGTCTTCCCATTCCGGAGAGTGGGAAGGCTCTTTTTGCGTCTCCGGAGGACTTACTGCAAAAAAAAGAGTGCTGCACGGCTTTCAAACGAGCTGTCAGCACTCTTTTTTACTTTATGGGAGATGGATTCAGTCTACAACAGGAATATCCAGCCCGAATTCCAGAGGGCGGAAGCGGGGACAGACATTGTCCGAGGTGCAGATGACCGAGGCAGCCAGACGGCTGCCGATCTCACAGGACTGGGCCGGATTTTTGCCGTAGGTCAGGCCAATGACTGTGCCGGCAAAGAACGAATCGCCTGCGCCGGTGGTGTCAATGACGTTTACCTTTTTGGCGGGGACAATACCGCTCTCACCGCTGTGGCTGGCGTAGACAGCGCCCTGACCACCCATGGTGACCACCATGCAGGGGATATTGGCACTGTGGACATTGGCGGCCAGAACTTCCCGCATCTGAGCGGGGCTCAGGTGGTTGTAATCGTCCGAGAAGAGGAGCCCGGCTTCCTGCTGGTTGCAGACGAAGCAGTCGATCTGCTGCAGGAAATCCCGGCGCTCCATGGCAATGCTCATGTTGGAGACTGCCGCAAAAACTTTTTTATTGTACTTCTTGGCAAAGCGGAGCACCTGCTTGACGGTATCTTTTTCGAGATCCAGCTCCAGCGCAATGCTGTCACAGTCCTTGAAGATCTCATCGCCCTTTTCTTCCAGCAGGCGGGTGAGGGGGCTGGTGTCCGGCCGCTTGGAGATGGCGGCGCAGACGTCGCCGTCGTTGTCAAAGACAGCCAGCCAGGTGCCCATACCATCCGGTACCGTCCGGATGTACTTCGTGTTGACCTTGTGGGCCTTCAGCTTGTTGATGACATCCTGGCCTATGCCAGTGTCGTCTACCAGACTGACGAATGTGGGCCGCAGCTCCACATTGGCAATGTCCTCCGCCACGTTGCGGCTCACACCGCCGTGCACTTGCTCTACCCGGCCGGCATTCCGTCCGCCCGGGATATAGGTGGAGAGGGGATAGCCCTTGATGTCCACAAACACCGCGCCAATTACAACGATTCCCATAGTGTTTTCCTTTCCTGTTCCGATTCAGATTATCTTTATTGTATCGGGTTTGCAGGGCGGGGTCAAGAGCGAAGGGCAGCAAAAAGCACGCGGAGCCCAAAGGCCCCGCGTGCGGTGGGAATCAGAATTTAGCTGTCCATATGCTGCTCTACAAAGTTATCTACCATTTTATCCAGCTGCAGATAGCGTGCTCGGCACCTTTGGCCAGTTTGCGGGCGGTGCGCTTGACCTGCCGCTGGTTCTGGGTAGCGGCCATGGTGCCCACGGCGCCCAGCGCGGCTCCGGCAGCCATGCCCAGCAGCAGGGAGCCGGTGGGGCTGGAATGAGATGTGCTTTTCATGGGGACTCTCCTCTCTGTTCACAAATTTTTCAGGCGATGTTCCTAGTATTTCCGCCAAAGAATCCACTATGCGCTTTTTTTGCGCAGGAAAATGTGGTATACTGTATCATACGCTGATAAAATCGGCTTGGTGTGTGCACCGTGCCGGGCAGCGCATTCTGCGAAGGAGGCTTCTTTTTTGCTGAAATTGACGGAACCAAAGAAAGTTCTCTGCATCCACGATCTTTCGGGGGTGGGGCGGTGCAGCCTGGCAGTCATCCTGCCGGTGCTGTCGGTCATGGGCGTGCAGCCTGTGGCGCTGCCCACCGTGGTGCTCTCGACCCATACGGGCGGGTTTGGCACCCCGGCCCGGCTGGACGGCTGTGATTACGGCATGGCCGCGCTGGAGCATTACCGGGAGCTGGGACTGGAATTTGACTGTATTTATACCGGATACCTCGGCGGCGAGGCGCAGGCGGCGATTGCGGAAAAAGCCTTTGACCTGTGGCCTGCGGCCAAGAAAGTGGTGGACCCGGTGATGGGGGATAACGGCAAGGCCTACTCCACCGTGACCCCGGAATTCATCGACCGGATGCGGACCCTCTGCCAGCGGGCAGACCTTATTCTGCCCAACGTGACAGAAGCCGGGCTGCTGCTCCGGAAAGAAACGCTCCCGGAGAATTTCGACGAGGCTGGGGCCCAGGCTTTGGCCGACGAGCTGACCACGCTGGCCCCGGATGCCATCGTTACCGGGGTGGCCATGGGAAAGTACATTGGCTGCGCGGGTGCGGGCCGGGACCGTTTTGTCATCAAAAAGCTGCACATTGAGCGGAGCTTCCCCGGCACGGGAGATCTGTATGGGGCAGTGCTCATCGGCTCGCTCATTCAGGGCAATGTCATGAGCGCGGCGGCGGACAACGCGGCGGAGTTCGTCTCCCTGGCCATCCAGAAGACGCCCGCCGACCAGGATACCCGCTTCGGTGTCTGGTTTGAGCCGCTGCTGCCCCGCCTGTGCCCGCTGCGGGAGCTTTAAGGGGGCGAGCCGATGGAACATAAACCGACGCTGAATATCGTGCTGGTGGAGCCCCGCATCCCCCAGAACACCGGCAATGTGGCCCGCACCTGTGCCTGCACGGCCTGTCGGCTGCATCTGGTGGGGCCTATGGCTTTGCCATTGATGACAAAAAGCTCAAGCACGCCGGGCTGGATTACTGGCACTACCTCGACATCCATTACTATGATGGATTGGAGGACTTTTTTGCCAAGAACGAGGGCCCGTTTTACTACTTTACCACCAAAGCGCCTCAGCGCTACACCGACGTGGCCTACCCGGACGGGGCGTATCTTGTCTTCGGGCGGGAGGACGCGGGCCTGCCGGAGGCTTTGCTGGCGGCCAATCAGGAGCATTGCGTCCGGATGCCCATGCGGGACACCTGCCGCAGCCTGAACCTTTCCAATAGTGTGGCGGTGGGCGTGTATGAAGCCCTGCGTCAGTGGGATTTCCCGGAGCTGCTGGACCATGGCCACCTGCGCGACTATGAATGGAAATGAGGAAACTATGAGCAAAATTGCAATTTTGACCGATTCCTCCTGCGATATCCCGCAGGAGCTGGCCGAGAAGTACGGCATTGACATTATGGGCTTCCACATTCTGCTGGACGATGTGGACTATGTGGAGCGGGAGAGCTGCACCAACATTGAATTTTATGACAAGATGCGCGCTGCCAAGGGCATCCCCTCCACGGCGGCCATCACCCCCATCCAGTTCTGTGAGCAGTATTGCAAGTATGTGGACGAGGGCTATACGGATGTCATCCATGTGCCCATCAACAAGTCTGGCTCCTCCACCTACAACAACGCCGTGATGGCACAGGGAATGCTGCGGGAAGAGCGCCCGGAGCACCACCTGAAGATCCACCTCATCGACCCCCACACCTACTCTATGGTGTTTGGCTGGTACCTGTGTGAGATGGCCCGCAAGCTGCGCAACGGCGCGGAGATCCCCATGGTCATCCACGAGTTTGAGGACAAGATGAACCGGATGGAGATCATCCTGGGACCCTACAGCCTCAAACAGATGAAGAAGAGCGGACGCATTTCCGCCGCCGCCGCTGTCATGGGCGAGCTTATGGGCATCCGGCCCATCATCACCCTCATCGACGGCAAGACCAAGGTGGAGGGGAAAGTGCGCGGCGACGACAAAGTGGTGCCTGCTATGATCGAGCTGTGCAAGAAGCGCGCCGGGGATGTGGAAGACTTTGATTATATGATCGGTCACACCAACATCCCGCAGGCGGCAGAGCTGGAAAAGGCCTGCAAGAAAGCCTTTGGCAAAGACCCGCTTACCACCTTTACGCTGGGTGGCGTCGTTTCTGCCAACACCGGCCCCGATACCCTGGCGCTGGTGTATGTGGGCCACGCAAGAGACTAAAAATACGCCCTCTCAGTCTCGCAAATGCTCGACAGCTCCCCCAAAGAGGGAGCCAAGTCTTGCCTCTCCCGTTGGGAGAGGTGCTGAGCAAAGCGAAGCGGAGAGGGCTTTTTGTTGCATTCTCATCATTTTTATGCTATAATTCTCTCTGTTGTGCCTGGTGCACAGCTCCAAAGAGCAACTTAGGATTTTAGGCTCCCCGGTGTGTCTCGAACCACGCCGGGCCAAACCCGCAGGAACTGGCGGTCCCTGCGCGGTCAAAATTCATTCCGCCGGAGTAGTATATGAAAAATAATGTTTCCGTCCGCAAACTGGCCCGCTGCGCGGTGGTGGCAGCCCTGTACGTTGTGCTCTGCATGGCGCTGCAGCCGCTCTCTTACGGTGCCGTGCAGGTGCGTGTGGCCGAGGCTCTCTGCCTGCTGCCCGTGTTTGGCGCGGAGTATATTGCAGGTGTGGTGCTGGGCTGCTTCCTGGCAAACCTGCTGGGCTCCACCATCGTGGATGTCATCCTTGGCACGCTGGCAACGCTGCTGGCCTGCGTGGTGACCTACAAGCTGCGCAATGTCCGCATCGGCGGGCTGGCAATCCCGGCCTCGCTGCCTCCGGTGGCGTTCAATGCCGTCATCATCGGCATTGAGATCGCGGTGCTCTTCCCGGAGCCGGGCTCCTCGGTTCCGCTCTGGCTGGCCTGCGTGTCCAACGGCATCTCGGTGGGCATCGGCGAGCTCATCAGCTGTACCGTGCTGGGTGTGCTGCTGGTGAAGATCATTGAATCCAACACCGCCCTGAAAAAGATTTTTGAGTAAGCCCTCACAAAAGGAGGAAGCCATGCAGCCAAACGGAATCATCTTCTGGGACTGGAACGGGACCCTGCTGGACGATGTGGATTTCACCCACGGGTGCCTGAACTGGATGCTGGAAACGCACGGCTACCCCCAGCGGTATGACCTTGCCGAATACCGGGAGATCTTTGGTTTCCCCATTGAGGAATATTACCTCCGCGCCGGGTTTGATTTTGCCCGACACCCCTACCCGGAGCTGGCTGCCCGGTTTATGGAGCACTATAACGCCGGAGTCGAGCGGCATTGCCCGGCCATGGCAAACGCCGCCGCCACGCTGGCAGAGCTCCAGCGCCGGGGCTGGCAGCAGGCTGTGCTTTCCGCCTCCCGCCGCGATTACCTGATCGAGCAGGTACGCGCGCGGGGTCTTGAGGACTATTTTACCGAGTTGCTCGGTCTTCAGGACATTTACGGCGTGAGCAAGGTGCAGGTGGGCAAAGACTGGCTCCGGAACAGCGGGGTGGACCCTGCCGCCTGCGTGATGGTGGGGGATACCACCCACGATGCCGAGGTGGCGGCTGCCATGGGGACAAAATGCGTCCTCTGCACCAGCGGGCATCAGTCCCGCGCCCGGCTGGAGGCCGTGTGCGCCCATGTCATCGACGACATAAGCCAGCTGCCCGGGGTGCTGGAAACCCTTTAAAAAACAGAAGACAAAAACCGACAGCGTCCGCGCTTTGCAAAAAGTACGGACGCTGTTTTGTTTTGGAAAAGATGCGGCAAAGAGACGCCGATGGGAATGATTTTACAGAAAGTTCATTCAAAACACCGGAAAAACAGGGGAGTTGGATTTGACGGCTCTGCGGGTTTGGTGTATCATATATCTGTATGTTAGTTTTCCGCGCGGGCAGGCTTCTGCCCGGATTTTTGATAGATGAGGTGTGATCAATGTCCCTTGCTGAAAAACTCTTTGGCAGCTTCTCGGACCGAGAGCTGAAAAAGATCAACCCCCTGACCAAGCAGGTGCTGGCACTGGAGCCCAAGTATCAGGCCATGTCCGATCCTGAGCTGCAGGCCCAGACCCCGGCCTTGAAAGAAAAACTGGCTGCTGGCTCCACGCTGGATGAGATCCTGCCGGATGCTTTTGCCGTCTGCCGTGAGGCTGCCTGGCGTGTGCTGGGCATGAAGCATTTCCCCGTGCAGGTCACGGGAGGCATCGCCTTGCACCGGGGCGACATCGCTGAGATGCAGACCGGTGAAGGCAAAACGCTGGTGGCAACCCTGCCCGCCTACCTGAACGCTCTGACCGGCGAGGGTGTGCATATCGTTACCGTCAACGATTACCTGCCAAGCGCGACAGCGAGTGGATGGGCAAGCTCTACCGCTGGCTGGGCCTGACCGTGGGCCTCATCGTGCAGGGGCTGGACGGCGATGCCCGCCGCCGTGCTTACAATGCCGATATCACCTACGGCACCAACAACGAGTTTGGTTTTGACTACCTGCGCGACAACATGGTGACCTACAAGGACAACATGGTGCAGCGCGGCCATGTGTATGCCATCGTCGATGAGGTGGACTCCATCCTGATCGATGAAGCCCGCACCCCGCTGATCATTTCCGGCCGGGGCGAGGACTCCTCCAGCCTGTACACCCAGGTGGACCGCTTTGTCCGCACCCTGCGCAAGAGCGTGGTGGTGGAGCTGGAAGACAAGGTGGAGACCGATGAGCAGGCCGATGGCGATTACGTCGTGGACGAAAAGCACAAGACCTGCACCCTGACGGCCAAGGGCATCAAAAAGGCCGAGGAATACTTCAAGATCGAGAACCTGGCTGCTGCTGAGAATATGACCCTGGCCCACCACATCGACCAGGCCATCAAGGCTTACGGCGTCATGCAGCGGGATATCGACTATGTGGTCAAGGATGGCGAGGTCATCATCGTCGATGAGTTCACGGGCCGTCTGATGATTGGCCGCCGGTACAACGAGGGCCTGCACCAGGCCATCGAGGCCAAGGAGGGCGTCAAGATCGCCGCCGAGAGCAAGACGCTGGCCACCATCACGTTCCAGAATTACTTCCGCATGTACAAGAAGCTGGCCGGTATGACCGGTACGGCCAAGACCGAGGCCACCGAGTTTACGGAAATTTACGGCCTGAACATCGTCACCGTGCCCACCAACCGCCCCAACATCCGCAAGGATTACCCGGACGCCGTGTACAAGACCGTCAACGGCAAGTACAAGGCGGTCATTGAGCAGGTGATGGAGTGCCATAAGAATGGCCAGCCGGTGCTGGTGGGTACCGTCAGCGTGGAGAAGAGCGAGACGCTGGCCAAGATGCTCCAGCGCTACACCCGGGATTTCAACGTCCTGAACGCCAAGAACCACGAGCGTGAAGCTGAGATCGTGGCGCAGGCCGGCAAAAAGGGTGCCATCACCATCGCCACCAACATGGCAGGCCGTGGTACCGATATCATGCTGGGCGGCAACGCCGAGTTCATGGCCAAGGCCCAGATGCGCAAGGAGCACTTCTGTGAGAATCTGCTCAACCCCGAAAAGCCTGAGGACGCCGACCCCAGCGCTGTGGAGCTGCTGCTGACCGAATCCGACGGCCACGGGGAAACCACCGACGAGAATATTCTGGCAGCCCGCAAGCGGTTTGAGGAGCTGTACGCTCAGTACAAGCCCGCCATTGAGGCCGAGGCCGACGAGGTGCGCAAGGCAGGCGGCCTGTTCATCATCGGCACCGAGCGGCACGAGAGCCGCCGCATCGATAACCAGCTGCGCGGCCGTGCCGGCCGTCAGGGCGACCCCGGTGCTTCCCGGTTCTACCTGAGCCTGGAAGATGACCTGATGCGCCTGTTTGGCGGCGACCGTGTGGCGGGCTTGATGGATACCCTCAAGATCGACGAGGACACCCCCATCGAGAACCGAATGATCACCAACACCCTCGAAAGTGCCCAGAAGAAGCTGGAGGGCCGCAACTTTGAGATCCGAAAGAACGTGCTGAAGTACGACGACGTCATGAATCAGCAACGCGAGATCATCTACGGCCAGCGCCACAAAGTGCTGGACGGCGAAGACATCTCCGCCGAGATGCACAAGATGCTGCGGGAGAACATCGACTCTTCCTGCGCCCAGTTCCTGGCGGGCGATGTCAAGGATGAGTGGGACTTTGGTGCTCTCCGCCGTCACTATCAGGGCTGGCTGACCACCGATGCCGACTTCCATTACACGGTGGAGGATTATGACAGCCTGAGCCGCGAGGGTATCGCCGATCTGCTGTATGACCGCGGCATGGATGTCCTCAACGATAAAGAGCAGCGCTACGGTGCCCCCCTCATGCGGGAGCTGGAGCGTATCTGCCTGCTCAAGTGCGTAGACCGCCAGTGGATGGACCATATTGATAATATGGATCAGCTGCGGCAGGGCATTGCGCTGCGCGGCTACGGCCAGAAAGACCCCGTGGTCGAGTACCGCATCGAGGGCTTTGATATGTTTGACCAGATGGTGGATTCCATCCGGGAGTCCAGCATCAAGATGCTGCTGACCATCGAGGTGCGGAAAGCCGGTGCCGCTCCCAAGCGGGAGCAGGTGGCCAAGCCTACCGGAGAGGGCTTTGTGCCCGGCAACGGTGCTCCCGGTGTCAAGGGTGCCCCCAAGGGCCAGCCGGTGCGGGTCATCAAGATCGGCCGGAACGACCCCTGCCCCTGCGGCAGCGGCCTCAAATGGAAAAAGTGCACCTGTGCACAGTACCATCCGGACGGAGCTGGTAACACGCAGGAGTAACATAAGGTCATCCGCCCTCTCAGCTGCCTGAGAGGGCGTTTTGCAAAGGAGCGATGTTTGAATGATGAAGCCGAATGAATTGCTGGATGAAGCGAAGACCCTGCAGCCTCAGCTGCAGAAATGGCGGCGGACGATCCACCGCAACCCGGAGGTGGGCTTTGACCTGCCCAAGACCAAGGCGCTGGTCAAGCAGGCCCTGACCGAGATGGGCTATGCGCCGCAGGACTGCGGCAGGGCGGGTGTCCTCGCCCTGGCCGGGGGAAAGCGCCCGGGCAAGACCATCCTGCTCCGGGGCGATATGGACGCCCTGCCCATCTTTGAGGAGTCCGGAGAGGTGTTTGCCTCCGAGGTGCCGGGCAAGATGCACGGCTGCGGCCACGATATGCACACGGCCATGATGCTGGGTGCGGCAAAGCTGCTGAAAGAGCACGAGGAGGAGATCGAAGGCACCGTCAAGATGGAATTCCAGCCGGCCGAAGAGATTTTCCAGGGCTCCCCGGATATGATCTCCAACGGCCTGCTGGAAAACCCGAAAGTGGACGCGGCGGTCATGTTCCATGTGCTGGCCGGGATGCCTCTGCCTCTGGGCGAGGTGCTGGTGCCGGGCGGCGGCATCACCATGGCAAGCTGTGAGCAATACCACATTGTGGTGCACGGCAAAGGCGGCCATGGTTCCATGCCGGAAAACTGCATCGACCCCATTACGGCCGCGGCCCATATCCACATTGCATTGCAGGAGATCAATGCCCGGGAACTCTCCCAGAATGATTTTGGCGTGCTGACCACCGGGCGGTTTGCGGCGGGAGCGGCTTCCAATGTCATCCCGGACACCGCCGAGATGTGGGGCACCATCCGCACCACCGACCCCGACAACAAGACCGGGGCGTTCATCCGGCAGCGGATGACGGAGATTTCCGAGGGCGTGGCAAAGGCGTTCCGCTGCACAGCGGAGGTGGAGTTCTCGGACTACTGCCCCTGCATGATGGTGGACAAGGCCCTGGCACAGGATGCCATGACCTATATGACCGACCTGTTGGGGAAAGGTGCCATGGATATGGCCCCGCTCACGGGTGGAAAACCTGGCGGCGGCAGTGAGGACTTTGCATTCGTGAGCCATGAGGTGCCCACGGTGAGCATGTTTTTGGCCTGCGGCAGCCCGGAGCGGGGCTACCGCTACGGCCAGCACCACCCCAAAGTCCGGTTTGATGACAGCGTCCTCTGGGAGGGCAGCGCGGCGTACAGCTACTTTGCGCTGCGCTGGCTGGAGGGACACCGGTAAGCCGAAAAACAGGAAGTGTGAAAAGGAGGAGCAGCCGTGCTGAAGATCGCGGTGGTGGAAGACCAGACCGAGGTGCGGGAGAGCCTGTGCCAGTTCATCCGGCAGTACGCCGGGGAGCAGGGCCTGCAGGCGGAAGTGGAACCCTTTGCGGACGGGGCCGTCATTGCTGAGGGGTACCAGCCCGGGTATGACATCATTTTTCTGGATGTGGAAATGCCCCGGCTGGGCGGCTTCGGGGCGGCGGAGCGCATCCGCGCGGTGGATCCGGATGTGGTGCTGGTGTTCGTGACCAACATGGCCCAGTACGCCATCAAGGGGTACGAGGTGGACGCGCTGGATTATGTGCTCAAGCCGGTCAGCTATGGGGCGTTCTGCACCAAGCTCTCCCGGGCCATCCAGCGGGTGCAGCGCCGCAAGGGTGGGCAGGTGGCCCTGCAGCTTTCGGGCGGCGGGATGCAGTTATTGGACACCGGCGATATCCTGTATCTGGAGACCCGCAACCGGATGCTCTACTACCACACCGCCACCCAGGAGTACGCGGTGCGGGGGAGCCTGGCCGGGGCTGAAAAGCAGTTGGCTGCCTACCACTTTGCCCGGTGCAACCAGTGCTATCTGGTCAACTTGCAGTACGTCCGGGGCGTGGAAAATGATTTTGTGCAGGTGGGGGACGCCCGCCTGGAGATCAGCCGTCGCCAGAAAGCCGCCTTTATGACGGCGGTGGCCTCCTATCTGGGAGGTGTGCTGTGATCGTTGTCGGCAGGCATGTGTTTTTCGGGCGGTGCTGCGGTGGGGCGCGGCGCTGGCGTTCTGCTACCCGCTCAAGCACCGGGAACGGTTCTGGCTCCGGGCCGTGGAGCTGCTGCTGTCCCTGATGGCCCTGACCTGGCTGCTGGACCCCATGGCCCAGAGCAACTCGCTGGTGCAGCTGCAGGTCTCCCTGCTGGGAATGTACGTCGGCTTTTTTATCCTGCTGGGTGCCATGATCTATGCCTGTGTGGAGATCGACAAAAAGAGTGCCCTCTACTGCGCGGTGTGGAGCCTGCTGACGGCCCAGACGGCTTACGAGGGCTGGAACCTCTTTGAGCTGCTCTGCGCGGTGAAAAGCCATCCGCTGAATATGAACAGTGTCCCGGTCAAGCTGCTGCAGGTGCTGACGGGTGTGGTGTTCTATGGAGTCATCTGCGGGACACTGGCCCGGAAGATCCCGGACAAAGGCGTGTACCACATCGGGCCCCGGCAGCTGGCCAGCGCGTTTTTTATGGGGATTATGTTCATGCTGCAGGCGGCGCTTTTAAGCAGTGCCCAGGCGCTGGACTGGCCCATGAGTGTTGTGGGCACCACCCTCATCGGGCAGCTTTACTTTTTGACGCTGCTCTATCTGCAGACGGAACTGTTCAAAAAATCCGACCTCCAAAAGGAGATGGAAACACTGAATCTGCTCTACGAGCGGCAGCGCCAGCAGTATCAGGTGGCGCGGCAGAACGTGAACATCATCAACAAGCGCTGCCACGAGCTGCGGGTGCAGATCGCGGCCTTGCGCAAGCTGGCCCCGGGCGCGGTGCCGCGGGAGACGCTGGAGGAGGCGGAGAACGCCGCCCGCCTCTACGACGCCGGGGCGAACTCCGGCAACGAGGTGCTGGACGTGGTGCTCACCGAGAAAACCCTGCTCTGCCAGTCCCGGCGGGTGCAGCTCAATGCAGTGGCCAACGGCAGCTGCCTGCAGGGCTTTGAGCCCGGCGACCTGTACGCCCTGTTTGCCAACGCGCTGGACTACGCCATAGAGGGAGCCGTGCGGACGCCCGACCCGGCCCGGCGGAACATCGACCTGCTGGTCTGCGTGCGGCAGAGCTTTATCGTCATCAACGTCATCAGCCCGGCTCGGGAGCCGGAGGCTGCCGCGACCCGTACCGAGGCCTACGAGCTGAAAGTGCTCCGCCGCATCGTGCAGAAATACAGCGGCACCCTGACCACGGAAACGCAGAACGGCTTTTTTGCCATCAAGATCATTTTCCCGCTGAAGCAGGGGTAAACAAACGGAATACGGAACAAAACAGACCGACAGGTGTTGGAATGCACCTGCCGGTCTGTTTATTTTCACAACATTTGTTGGATACAACTGATTGTGAAAGTTGCACAATGATTTTGCTTTGGATTTGGAAGCAAAAAACCGAATATCCTCTCAAAACGACCACTTTTCGCAACCATCTTGCAAAAAATATTTGCTTTGATAAAATACTGACGAACGAAAACGAACGGAATGAATCCCGTGAAAATACGACCAAGTTTAAGGAGACGACTTATGCGCAAAATTGTCCGACTGATGAAAAACTGGCAGTTCATCGGCCCGGAGGGGAACACCACTACCGTGGACCTGCCCCACACCTGGAACGCCATCGACGGCCAGGACGGCGGCAACGATTACTGGCGGGGCACCTGCGTCTACCGCACCAGTTTTGCGGCTCCGGCCTTTGAGGAGGCCAGCCAGCAGGTCTGGCTCCAGTTCGAGGGCGTGAACGCCAGCGCAAAGGTCGTCTTGAACGACACCGAGGTCTGCGTGCACGACGGCGGCTATTCCACGTTCCGCGCCAACATCACCACCTTGCTGCGAGAGGAGAACACCCTGACCGTGGAGGTGGACAACAGCGTCAACGACCGCGTCTACCCCCAGAAAGCCGACTTCACGTTCTATGGCGGCATCTACCGTGACGTGAGCCTGCTGGTGGTCCATAAAGATCACATTGCACTGGGCCATTACGGCGACACCGGCGTGAAAGTGACGCCCACCCTGTGCAAGGATCACACCGCCGACATCCGGGTGGAGACCCGCCTCGAGGGCGAGGGCACCGTCCGCGTCACCCTGAATGACGCCGAGGGCAACACCGTGGCCGCCGCCGAGGGCAAAGACGTCACCATGACGCTGGCACACCCCCACCTGTGGGACGGCGTGAAAGACCCCTACCTCTACACCTGCGTGGTGGAGCTCGAGCAGGGCGGGGAAGTGGTGGACACCGTCCGCACCCGGGTGGGCGTCCGGAGCTTCCGGGTAGACCCCAAGAAAGGCTTCTTCCTCAATGGCCGCTCTTACCCGCTCCACGGCGTCTCCCGCCATCAGGACCGCAAGGGCCTGGGCAACGCCATCACCCGGGAGATGCACGAGGAGGATATGACTCTCATCCGGGAGCTGGGTGCCAACACCATCCGGCTGGCCCATTATCAGCACGACCAGTACTTCTACGATCTGTGCGATGAGTACGGCATGGTGGTCTGGGCTGAGATCCCCTACATCTCGGAGCACATGCCCAACGGCCGGGCCAACACCATCGCCCAGATGGAAGAGCTGATCTACCAGAACTACAACCATCCCTGCATCGTCTGTTGGGGCGTCTCCAATGAGATCACCATTTCCACCAAGGATAAGGCCGACATGCTGGACAACCACCACATGCTCAACGACCTGTGCCACCGGATGGACCCCACCCGCCTGACCACCCTGGCCTGCTACGCGATGTGCGGCCCGTTCAACCCGGTGGCCCACATCACCGATCTGGTGAGCTGGAACCTCTACCTGGCTGGTATGTGCCGGGGCTGTTCCTCAACGACCTGTGGCTCAACTTCTTCCATTTGGTGTATCCCAACCGTGCGCTGGGCTTCTCGGAGTACGGCGCCGAGGGGATGCCCAACCTCCACAGTGAGCACCCCCGCCGGGGCGACCACACCGAGGAGTATCAGGCAAAATACCACGAGTACATGCTCCGCTGCTTCGACCGTCACCCCTGGATGTGGTCCACCCACGTCTGGAACATGTTCGATTTTGCAGCCGACGCCCGCGACCAGGGCGGCGAGCCGGGCATGAACCATAAAGGTCTGGTCACGTTCGACCGGAAGACCAAAAAAGACAGCTTCTACCTTTATAAGGCCTGGTGGAGCGAAGAGGCATTCGTGCACATCTGCTCCAAGCGGTTTGCGGACCGCACGGCCAGCGAGATCGAAGTCAAGGTCTACTCCAACCAGAAGACCGTTGCCCTGTTTGCTGACGGCCAGAAGATCGCGGAGCAGACCGGCGAGCATGTCTTTACGTTCAAAGTGCCCCTTTCCGGCGAGGTCAAGCTGCAGGCTGTGGCAGGGGAGTGCATCGACACTGCGGCATTCCGCAAGGTGGACACCCCCAACCCCGGCTACAAGCTGGTCAAGACCAAGTCCAAGAGCGCCAACTGGGTGTAAGCCCGGGCGGATTCCCCAAGGCAAGCGCCGCCTTTCCCACAAAGCCGGCTATTGTATAAATAAAAAGGAGGAGAACCCATGAAGAACAAGAAATCCAAGGTGGGTCTATGGTCTGCTCTGACTGCCATTACCGCGATCCTGACCATCGCGGCCATCGTTGGCAATATCATTGCAAACCAGTACGCCACCACCATCAACGTTGCTCTGAATGCATCGACCTATAAGATCATTCACGACAGCAGCAACACCGAGGACACGGAGTACTTCAAATCCGATTTTGCTTCCGACGCGGAGCGTGAGGCTTATGAGGCTGAGCTGTGCGCTCAGGTCGAGGCCGAGGGCGCAACCCTGCTGAAGAACCAGAACGCTGCCCTGCCCCTGGCACAGGGCGCCAAGGTCAGCCTGTTCGGCCACGGTTCCGTGGACCTGATGTACGGCGGTACCGGTTCCGGCTCTGTCGATACCAGCAAGGCTCCCAACTTCAAGCAGGCTCTGGAGTCCCAGGGCATCTCCGTCAACGAGACCCTGTGGAACCTGTACAGCTCTGACTCCATGATGAGCAAGTACAGCCGCATGACCCCTGCTTCCATCTCCGATACCCTGGAGGCGAACACCCAGTATGCGGTCAACGAGGCTCCCTGGAGCGCTCTGTCCAGCGCGGAGAGCAGCTTTGCTGAGTACGGCGACGCTGCCATCGTGGTCCTCTCCCGTTCCGGCGGCGAGGGTGCTGACCTGCCCAGCGGTGAGAATGGCACCAACGACAGCTGGATCTCCGGCCAGGAGGGCGACGGCAACTATCTGACTCTCTCCGCGGAGGAGCTGGAGCTGCTGCAGAACCTCAAGGCTCTGAAAGACAACGGCACCTTTAAGTCCATCATCGTCCTGCTCAACAGTTCCAACGCCATCGAGCTGGACTTCCTCAACCCCGAGATCTGCGGTGAGGATTACGGCATCGACGCTGCCATGTGGATCGGCGACGTGGGCCAGACCGGTATCAACGGCGTGGGCCAGCTGCTGTCCGGCGCGGTGACCCCCTCCGGCTCTCTGGTCGATACCTACCTGTACGACAACCTGGCAAACCCCGCCATGTACAACTTCTACACCCAGGCTTACCCCAACGCGGCAGAGTACAACCTGCTGACCGAAGGTGCCGACGTGCAGGGCATGTACAGCGTCTACCAGGAGGGCATCTACCTGGGCTACCGTTACTTTGAGACCCGCTACGAGGACGTGGTCATGGGCACTGCCAACGCAGGCGACTATGACTGGGCAACCACCGTTGCTTACCCGTTCGGCTACGGCGACAGCTACACTGATTTTACCTACAGCAACTTCAACGTCACCGAGTCTGACGATGCCTTTGACATCAGCCTGACCGTGACCAACTCCGGCAAGACCTATTCCGGCAAGGAGACCGTGCAGGTCTACTTCCAGTCTCCCTACACCGATTATGACAAGGCCAACGGCATTGAAAAGGCTGCAGTCGAGCTGGCTGGCTTCGCAAAGACCGATGTCCTGGCTCCCGGCGCTTCCGAGACCGTGAACATCACCGTCAAGAAGAGCGAGCTGCGCACCTACGATGCCAACAAGGCCAAGACCTACATCGTGGACGCTGGCGACTACTACTTCGCCGTGGGCACCGACTCCCACAACGCCCTGAACAACATCCTGGCAGCCAAGGGCTACACCGTGGAGAACACCAACGGCCGTATGACCGCTGATGGCGATGCTTCTCTGGTTTACACCTGGAACAACCCCGCTCTGGATACCACCACTTACGCTGTCAGCGCCAACGGCACTGCCATCACCAACCTGTTTGACGAGTCCGACCCCAACAAGAGCAGCGACGCTCCCGGCGCTGTCACCTGGATGAGCCGCTCTGACTGGACCGGCACCATCCCCACCGCTCCTGCACAGCTCACTGCCAACGAGACTCTGGCTGCTGACCTGGCATTCACCCAGTACGACGGCAGCCTGGCCGACAGCGTGGAGATGCCCACTCTGGGTGCAAAGAACGGTCTGGCCCTGGCTTCCATGATCGGCAAGGACTTTGATGATCCCGAGTGGAATACCCTGCTGGATCAGCTGACCTATGACGAGATGGTCAACACCATCACCCTGGGCTTCCACAACACGGCCGCTGCCGCCTCCATCGGCAAGACGGCTACCAAGGACGAGAACGGCCCCCAGGGCCTGACTGCTGCCCTGACCGGCGGCGCGTCCGCCATGTGCTACACCTCTGAGGATGTCATGGCTGCTACTTTCAATGTGGACCTCATCAACGATGTGGGCCGCTGCATTGGCGAGGACTGCCTGGCTATGGGTTACTCCGGCCTGTATGGACCCGGTATCAACATGCACCGCACCGCTTACTCCGGCCGTAACTTCGAGTATTACGCTGAGGATCCGTTCATTGCTGGCACCATCTGCGCTGCCGAGGTGCAGGGCATCCAGTCCAAGGGCGTGTACGTCTACCTGAAGCACGTTGCCCTGAACGACTCCGAGACCAGCCGCCGCGGCGTGAACACCTGGCTGAACGAGCAGACCGCCCGTGAGATCTATCTGGAAGTGGCCGATAAGGCCATCACCGATGGCGGCGCGTGGGATGTCATGACCGGCTTCAACCGCTGGGGCGCTACCTGGTGCGGCGCAAACCAGAACCTGCTGACCGGCTTCCTGCGTGAGGAGCTGGGGATGCGCGGCATGTGCATCACCGACTTCTCTGGTTCCAGCCAGTACATGGATCTGGTGGACGGCCTGATCGCCGGTTCCGATATCTGGGACAGCCCCATGCCCAAGATCCACACCACCAAGGCTGCTAACTATGAGAACGACGCTTACATTGTGACCCAGATGCGCAACGCAATGCATCACATCCTGTACACCGTCGTTAACTCCAACGCCATGAACGGCTGGGCATCCACCGATACCCTGAAGACCGTGACCCCCTGGTGGCAGACCGCAATCTATGCACTGATCGCTGTGCTGGCTGTGCTGACCGTGCTCTGCGCATGGCAGCTCAGCAAGGCCCTCAAAGCCAAGAAGAGCGCTGTGAACACCGCTCCCGCGGCGGACCAGCAGTAATCTCCAAGCAGATTCCTTCCTCTTCTTTTCATTTCCCCAAGGATCCCCCGCAAGAAACCCAAGGCAGCCTGTCCCCCCAACAAAAGGCGGGCAGGCTGCCGCTTTTTTAGAAAAAAGGAGACACCGCAAATGGGTGAACAAACCGCAAAGGCGCCGGGCCTGAACCGCGCCAAAACCTACCAGCTGGTGCTGTTCCCGCTGAACAACGGCGCTACGAACGTGTACTATGTGCTGGTGCTTTCCTACATCGCTACTTTCGGCAGCAAGGTGCTGGCCCTCTCCATGCTCTTTGCCTCGGTCATGGTCACGGGGATGCGCCTGTTCGACGCCATCACCGACCCCATCATCGGCGCGCTGATGGACCGCACCAACGGCAAATTCGGCAAGTTCCGGCCGTTCATGGTCATTGGCAACCTCATCATGGCGGCCAGCATCCTGGCGCTGTACTGCCTGACCCCCCTCATCCCGGCCAGTGCCATGGGCCTGCGCTATGCGGCCTTTGTGGCTCTGTACGCCGTCTGGGTCATCGGCTATACGTTCCAGACCAGCTGCACCCGCTCCGGCCAGACCGTGTTGACCAACGACCCCAAGCAGCGCCCCCTGTTTACCATCTTCAACACGGTGGGCAGCCTGCTGGGCATGGGTGCCATGCAGTTCTTTGCCCCCATCCTGGCCAAGAACTATGAGGGCGGCTACGCTTCCGCCGGGTTCTTCCGCACCCTGGCTCCCGTGGGCATCGTCATCTCCATTCTGCTCACCCTGCTGGCCGTTATCGGCATCTGGGAGAAGGATCAGCCCAAGTACTTCGGCATCGGCGGCGAGGTCAGCGAGAAGGTCAAGCTGCACGAGTACCTCCAGATCATCAAGAACAACAACCCCATGCAGCGGCTGATGGTGGCCGGTGCCGGCTGCAAGCTGGCCCTCTCTATCGCCACCAACACCACCGTGCTCTGTATGCTGTACGGCTGCATGATGGGCAATTACGACGGCCTCTACCTGCCCATGATGGTGCTGGGCTATGTGTTCAGCGTGCCCTTCTTCCTGCTCACCGTCCGCACCAGCCAGAAGCAGGGCCAGAAGGCCAGCCTGATGAAGTATGTCTCCGTGGCGTTCCTCTGCTACATCGGCGTGCTGGTGCTGCTGCTGCTCTGGGGCAAGAGCGATGCGTTCACCCTGTCCATCATGGGCGAGAACGGCCTGTCGATCAACCTGTACACCATCCTCTTCATTGCATTCTTCGGCATCGGCTATGGCGCTTACTACGCAACGGCTGATATGCCCATCCCCATGGTGGCCGACTGCTCCGACTACGAGACCTACCGCTCCGGCAACTACATCCCGGGCATCATGGGCACCCTGTTCAGCCTGGTGGACAAGCTGGTCTCCAGCCTGTCGGCCACGGTCGTCGGCATTGCAGTCAGCTTTGTCGGCCTGGAGAGCCTGCCCACCCAGTACGACCCCTACACCCCCGGCATGAACCGGGTGGTCATCGTGCTGTTCTGCATCATCCCCATGGTGGCATGGGCTGCCACCCTCATCGCCATGAAAGGCTACAGCCTGACCGGTGAGAAGATGAAAGAGATCCAGGCGGTCAACGCCTGCCGCCGTGACGCTGTGGCCAACGGCATGAAGCTGGAGGAAGCCATGACCAAGTGGCAGACCCTCGACCAGCTGCCGGCCGAGTACCGCGGCTGAGGGCTGACCCCTTGACCCTATAAAACCAGAAAGGCACCGCGCTCTGCTTCCCGGAAACGGGGAGGGGCGCGGTGCTTTTTGGTTCAGCTTGCACTTTGCCCGCAAAAACACTATACTAAAGAAAATGCGAAACGGACAAAACAGCGGGGAGGGGAGAAGATGGCAGAGCAACGGGTGCGGGAACTTTCGCTGCGGCGGAAAGTGACCGGCTGGCTGGGGGCGATTCTGGCCGTGACGCTGGTGTCCATCGGGATGGCTACCGCTGTGGGGCGGTGGACCAGCACCGCCTTTGACGCAATGCTGGCCGATAACAGCGCCTGTTACACCGTGCAGGATGCGCTGGCGGCGGAGACCAAGGCGTTCTCCCGGATGGTGCGGGAGCCCTCGCAAGAGAACACGGAGGAGTATCAGACGGCCTGCGAGATCACTGAAGCCAGCCTGGCGGAGCTGCCCTTTGATTATGAAAAGATCGGCGAGGACCGCTACGCCCGCACCTGGAACCTGCTGCAGGGCTATGCGGGCTACCAGAAGTACCGGGACGCCTTTTTGCAGATGACCCCGGCGGCGGATACCTATGTGGACCAGATGTACCGGGTGATGGAATTGCAGGATTACCTCTCCGAGTACGCCCTCCGGCTGACGCAGGCCACATTGGAGCAGGAGAACGCCGCTTACAGTGCACAGGCCGACCAGCTGGAGCAGCTGCCCTGGGTGTATCTGGGGCTGTTCCTTATGGCGCTGGCATTGATGCTGGTGCTGCTGGATATGCTGTCCCGGGCCGTGGTGCGGCCCCTGCTGGCGCTGGCGCGGGCTTCCCGCAGCATCGCGGACAACGATTTTTCCGGGCAGGATCTGCCGGTCCACAGCCAGGATGAGGTGGGGCGGCTGACCGGGACGTTCAACCAGATGAAGCACGCCATGCAGGAGCATCTGGCTACCCTGAACGCCCTCCACCGGGAGGAAGTGCGGAATCTGGCCCTGGAAAAAGACCTGGATCACACCCGAATGGAGATGCTCAAGAGCCAGGTGAACCCGCATTTCCTCTTCAATACCCTGAACATGATCTCCTGCATGGCCCGGCTGGAAGACGCCGAGACCACCGACAAGATGATCGTCAGCCTGGGCAACCTGTTCCGGCACAACCTGCGCACCAAGCAGCAGGAGGTGACGCTGGAAGAGGAGCTGGACGGGCTGGAAGATTACATCTACCTCCAGCAGATGCGGTTTGATGGACGCATTACCGTGGAAAAGCAGATCCTGGTAGACCCGGCGCGGGCGCGGCTGCCGTCGTTTACATTGCAGCCCGTCATTGAGAACGCGTTCTCCCACGGGCTGAAAGCCTGCGAGGAGGGCGGGCGCATCCTGCTGCGGGTCTGGCGGCAGGGGAGAATGCTGTACGTTACCGTGGCCGACAACGGCAAAGGAATGACGGAAGAGGAACTTGCCGCTCTGAGCGAAAAAATGCGGCAGAGCGAACAGACCGGAAAGAGCATCGGACTGGGAAATATCTTCCGGCGGGTGTCCATGCTCTACCCGGATACAGGAAAAATGCAGGTGTTCAGCCGGGCGGGGCATGGCACCGTCATCCGGTTTGAGATCCCTCAGGGAGAAGAGGAGGAACGGGCATGAAGTGCAAGCTGCTGGTGGCGGAGGATGAGCTGATCGAGCGGAAAGTCCTCTGCAAGACGCTGCAAAAGTATCTGGGCGACCTGATTGTCCTGTACGAGGCCCGCAACGGGCGGGAGGCGCTGGAGCTGTTTGCCCGGGAGGCCCCGCAGGTGGTCATCCTGGACATTGAGATGCCCGGCTACACCGGGCTGGAAGTGGCCCGCAAGATCCGGGAGACGGACAAGAACTGCGGCATCCTCTTCCTGACCGGATATGATAAATTTGCTTACGCCAAGCAGGCCATTGCGGTGCGGGCGCTGGACTACCTGCTCAAGCCCTATAAGGAGCAGGAGCTGGTGTTTGCGGTAGAGGACGCCATCCGGCAGGTGTCAGCCCGGAGCACGCCGCTGCCGCCCCGGGCACAGCCTACGGCCCCGGCTGCCCCGCTCCACACCGAGGAAGAGGACGAGGATGTCCGCACCTCCATCATCCGGGCGGAGATGCTCTCGTTTATTGAAGCCCACTACCGGGAGGATATCTCGATGCAGGATGCGGCAACAGCCCTGCGCTACTCGGATGCCTATTTCTGCAAGAGGTTCAAGCAGTGCTTCAAGGTCAACTTTTCGGCCTACCTCAACGAGTACCGGGTGGGGAAAGCACGGCAGCTGGTGCTGGACCCCCGCCTCAGCCTGAAAGACGTGAGCACCGCCTGCGGCTATGCCGATGCCAACTATTTTACCCGGGTGTTCAAGCGGATCACCGGCAAGACCCCCTCGGAATACCGGCTAGAAAATTTAAACAACTAAAGTGTGGCAAAGAACCGGAAGCGCGTCTGATTTGGACGTGCTTCCGGTTCTTTTTTGCCAGTTTCTTTCTCCTCAGAGACGAAAAAATTGTACTTGGATACAACAATGACAAAATAGTCCTGCGGTTCACAAAAAATTCCCGTTTCGCGGCAAAGAACCCTTTGCTACAATAAATTTACAAACCGTGAATCGAAAAAGGAGGATACAACGCATGAAGAGAAGAAGATTCCTGTCGCTGATGGGCACGGCCGCATTGGCAAGCGGCCTGCTGCTGACCGGATGCGGCGGGGGAGAGGCTGCGGATGACCGCCGGATCATCCGCATTGGCCATGTGCAGTCGGCCAACCACCCCGACCACCTGGGCCTGACCGCCTTTGCGGATTTTATCAATGAGAAACTGGGGGACAAGTACCGCGTGGAGGTTTACCCCAGCGAGCTGCTGGGCAGCCAGACCGAGATGGTGCAGCTGACCCAGACGGGCGCCATCGACTTTGTGGTGGCCTCCAACGCCATCATGGAGACGTTCAGCTCCCAGTACCAGATCTTCAACCTGCCGTATCTGTTCTCCAGCGAGGAGGCTTACCACGCCGCCATGGAGGACAATGAGGTCACCGACCCGATCTTCCTGACCACCCAGAAAGCTGGTCTGGAGACCGTTACCTGGCTGGACGCGGGCACCCGCAACTTCTACACCGTCAAGACCCCCGTCAACCAGCCCTCTGACCTGAAAGGCCTCAAAATTCGCGTCCAGCAGTCTCCCACCAATGTGGAGATGATGCGTTTGCTGGGCGGCACCGCCACCCCCATGGGCTTTGGTGATGTGTACACCGCCCTGCAGGCCGGCATTCTGGACGGCGCGGAGAACAACGAGCTGGCCCTGACCGACAACGGCCACGGCGACATCTGCAAGTATTACTCCTACGACATGCACCAGATGGTCCCCGACCTGCTGGTGGCGAACTACGAGTTCCTCTCCAACCTCTCGCCCGACGAGCGGGCCATCTTTGAGGAGGGCTTCCAGCTCATCAATCAGGTGGAGCGGGATGCCTGGGCCGCTGCCGTGGAAGAGGCGAAGGACAAGGCCGAGAACGAGCAGCACGTCAACTTCCTCTACCCGGACACCGCCCCGTTCCAGGAGGCCATGGCACCCCTGCATACCTCGGTGCTGGCTGCCAACCCCGAGCTGCAGTCTATCTATGACCGTATTCAGGAATACAATGCTGAATACGCGTCCGCAAACTAAGGAGAGGCCAATATGGAAAAATTTCGTACCGCGCTGAACAAGGCGCTTGAGCTTCTGGCTGGCCTGAGCATGGCGGTCATGGTCATCCTGACCACCTATCAGGTCATTGCCCGTTATATCTTCAACTCTCCCTCCACCTGGTCGGAGGAGCTGGTGGGCTATCTGTTCGGCTGGAGCACCCTGTTTGGTGCCACCATCGTTTCCGGTGAGCGCGGCCACATGAACATCCCCATTCTGGTGGACCGGATGAACCCCGGGATGCGCAAGGCGTTCCACATCCTGTGGGAGGTCGTGGCGTTCCTCTTCTCCGCCACCATCCTCGTCTTCGGCGGCTTCCAGGTCTCCAAGCTGGCCATGGGCCAGCAGACCTCCTCGCTGGGCGTGGCAGTCGGCGTATTCTACTGGGTCATGCCCATCTGCGGCGTGGTCATCCTGTTGTATTCCATCCTGAACATCATCGGCATTGCCAACGGCACCATCTCGCTGGAGGTCGCCGATGAGGCTTCCGAGGCCATCGCCAAGGTCGAGGCCGAGAAAGCCGCTGCAAACGAAAAGAAGGAGGGCTAAACCGTGGCAATTCAAGCATTGTTGGTCATTCTGGCAGTCCTGCTGGTGCTGCTGTTCCTGGGCGTGCCCATCTCGTACGCCATCGCCGTTTCTTCTCTGACGGCCATCCTCTCGTCCATTGACCTGAACGTTGCCGTGCTGACGGCTGCCCAGCGCACGTTCGTGGGCATGAGCAAGTTCAGCCTGACGGCCATCCCGTTCTTCATCCTGGCGGGCAACATCATGAACCAGGGCGGCATTGCAAAGCGCCTGGTGGATTTCGTCATGTCCATCCTGGGCAAGCTGCCCGGCGCGCTGCTCATCACCAACATCGGCACCAACGCCCTGTTCGGTGCCATCTCCGGTTCCGCTTCCGCCGCCGCTGCCGCCGTTGGCTCCATGATCCGCGACGGTGCCGAGGAGCAGGGCTATGACCCGGCTGTCACCGCTGCTACCAACGCGGCATCCTCCTGCTCCGGCCTGCTGATCCCTCCCTCCAACGCCCTGATCACTTACTCGCTGGCTTCCGGCGGCACCTCCGTGGCTGCCCTGTTCATGGCCGGTTATGTCCCCGGCATCATCTGGCTCTGGCCTGCGCCGTGGTCGGTGTCATCCTGGCCAAGAAGCTGGGCTATAAGGGGACCCCCGGCAAGTTCGATTGGAAGAACCTCGGCGTCTGCACCCTGCGCGCTCTGCCCTCCCTCTCCCTGATCATCGTGGTCATCGGCGGCATCGTGGGCGGCGTCTTCTCCGCCACCGAGGGCTCTGCCATCGCCGTGGTCTACGCTCTCATCCTGGCATTCTGCTACCGCTCCATCAACCTCAAGAGCCTGTGGAAGATCATTGTGGACTCTGCCAAGATGTCCGGCATGGTCGTCTTCCTGGTTGGCGTGTCCAACATTCTGGGCTGGGTCATGGCGTTCCTGCAGATCCCCGATGCCGTGGCGGCTCTGCTGCTGGGCCTGACCAACAACAAGTACATCATCCTCCTGATCATGAACGTCATCCTGCTGGTGTCCGGCACCTTTATGGATGTTACCCCGGCGATCCTGATCTTCACCCCGCTGTTCCTGCCCATCTGCCAGAGCTTTGGCATGAGCACCATCCACTTTGGTATGATCCTCGTGTACAACCTCTGCATCGGCAACATCACGCCCCCTGTCGGCAACGCGCTGTTCGTCGGCATCAAGGTGGGCCGTACCAGCCTGGAAAAGATCCTGCCTTACATGCTTATGTACTATGTCGCCATCATCGGCGGCCTGCTGCTGGTCACTTACATCCCGGCAGTGTCCATGGCCCTGCCTCAGCTGACGGGCCTGGTGTAATGAGCGCATAACGGAACCATCTACTTTCTTCTCCTGAAAAGGCGGCACTTCTGCAATCAAGTGCCGCCTTTTCCTTTTGTGTGCCGGAAAAATTTTTGCCTGCCGGCCCGGGAAGCTGCAATTTTTCAGTGTGATGAACCGTATTTAAGAAAAAGGAACCAATTTCCAGTTGAAAGAAATGCGGTCCATTGCGGATAAGGAGGCTGCCGATATGAAACTAGCTGCTGATTACCGTGCTCTTGCCCGGGATGCCCTGCGTGGAAGATGGAAAACGGCGGTGCTGGCCGGGTTGCTCGCCAGTGCGCTGGGTGCCAATATTGTAAACGCAACCGGGAACATTACATCCAACGCGAACCGTGCCAACCAGAATTCCAACATCACGCCCGATGGTTACCTTGAGTTGTTTTCACAGGCCAACGGCGGCAGGCTGCTGGCAGTGCTGGTGGTCTGCATCGTGGTCTGGACCCTCTTCACCCTCGTGGTGGGCGGTGCCGTGCGGCTGGGATATGCCCGGTTCAACTTGAATCTGGCGGATGGAAAAGCGGCCGCTGTTTCGGACCTGTTTTCCCAGAAAGGCCGCCTGTGGGATGGCTTCTGCCTGAAATTTTTGCAGGGGCTGTATGTGGCACTGTGGTCGCTGCTGCTGGTGATCCCCGGCATTGTAAAATCCTACAGCTATGCAATGGCTCCGTACATCATGGCGGAACACCCTGCCCTGACGGCCAACGAGGCCATTACGGAATCGCGGCGGATCATGGACGGCAACAAATGGCGGCTGTTCTGTCTGGATTTCAGCTTCATCGGGTGGGAGCTGCTCTGTGTCCTCCCGATGCTGGCCGGGTTTTCGTGGGTCGTGGCAGCTTTCTCCGATGCAGCGGCCATGGGGATCGTCCTGGTGACGCTGCTGGCAGTTCCGCTGAGCGCGGGCTTTTTTGTAGTGCGCCCCTATGAGGAAGCCGCATGGGCGGTTTTCTACCGGGACATCACAGCGGCCGAGGCAGAAACCGAATGACCCGAACCGGAAAGCAAAAGGAGTACGAAAGACGGAATGAGAAACACTGCGATCTATCATCTCCCGGGGCTGTTTGAGTTTTACGAGCTGTACCGCCGGTTCCTGCCGCTGTTCCGGACACACCGGGAGTATTTCTACGATTGGTGCGAGATCGGTTCCCTCTACGGTGCCCCGGAAAACTGCCTCTGGGGCGGGGGACGCTTTTCCTGCGGGGAGTGTGATCCCCAGGCGATGATGGCCCTGCTGCGGGAATACGGCATCTCGGCCCGGCTGACATTCAGCAACTCGCTGCTGCGGGAGGAGCATCTGGCGGACGAGCGCTGCAACGCGCTTTGCAGGCTGCTGGCAGAAAGCGACGGCCCGCAGAACGGCGTCATCGTCCATTCCGACCTGCTGGCGGGCTACCTGAAAGAGCACTACCCGCAGCTTTATCTCGTCTCTTCCACCACCAAAGTCCTCACGGAGTTTGAAGCGTTCCGGCAGGAGACGGCCCGGGAGGATTTTGCCTATGTGGTGCCGGATTTCCGGCTCAATAAGGCCTTTGCCCAGCTGGAAACGCTTGCCCGGGCGGAAAAAGACAAGGTGGAATTCCTCTGCAATGAGTGCTGCTGGACGGGCTGCAGGGACCGCAGGCGCTGTTATGAGGTGGTCAGCCGCCAGAACCTTGGGGAAGACTGCCCGGATCACCGCTGTGCCGCGCCCGACGCGGCGCAGGGGTACCGCTTTTCCAAAGCCATGCGGAGCCCGGCGTTCATCGGGGTGGAGGATATCAAGGAAACCTATCTGCATGGGCTTTTCCAATTTCAAGATCGAGGGGCGGGGCCTGGGCAGTGCGCTGGTGCTGGAATTTTTGCTCTACTATCTGGTCAAGCCGGAGCACCAGCTGGAAGTCCGGGAAGAAATTTATCTCGACAACATGCTGGACTTGTTCTGACCGCCTGCGTGCAGGGTTGAAGACTGGAGCCGGTTTGCGTATAATGGATATGGAACCGGGGACGGCTGTCCCCCAAAGGAGAACATCAGGAGGGAAATCAAGATGGAATTTACACAGGTCGTGGAAAACCGCTATTCCTGCAAAAACTTCAGTGGCCGTAAGGTGGAGGCGGAAAAGCTGCAGGTCATTCTGGAAGCAGGCCGGGTGGCCCCCACTGCGAAAAATTTACAGGAGCAGCGGGTCTATGTCGTCCAGTCCGAAGAGGGGCTGAAAAAGATCGACGCTGTAACGCCCTGCCGCTATGGCGCTCCCACCTGCCTGGTGGTGGCCTTTGATAAAAACCATGTGTTTACTTACCCCGGCGAGAAGCGGGATTCCGGCGTGGAGGATGCCTCTATTGTAGCCACGCACATGATGCTGGCCGCCGCCAACGCAGGAGTGGACAGCTGCTGGCTGAACTTCTTTGACCCGGACAAGGCAGCCAAAGAGCTGGGCCTGCCGGAAAATGAGGAAGTGCTGATGATCCTGGACCTGGGCTATGCAGCCGAGGGCGTTGGCCCGCTGCCCAACCACGCCTCCCGCAAGCCTCTGGAGGAAACGGTGGTCTACTGCTGAGGAAGACTGCCCGGAACAAACCGGAACAGTAAAATAAAAAGCAAAAAGTCAGGCTCTCCATTTTACCGGAGAGCCTGACCTTTTCTGTTACACAGGGGAATGCGGGATATCTTGAGGAGAAAAGAATCTTCTGGATAAAATCAGGTGTTGAAAACCACCGAGATGGCGATGTAAGTCTGGCCGTCAAACGTCCGGACTACCACACCGACCTCGCTCCAGTTGTCCACATGGTGGCTGTTGATGTTGGTGCAGGTTTTGATAAGTTTTGCGAGGTCTGTATTTTTGTAATCACACTTGGCAATGACTGTGCCACCGAATTTGCCATTTTTTAAATCAGTATGGTCTACGTATGTAAAAGAAGAACTGAAATTCCCAAACTTGATAGCAGCATTCAGGTCCTGCTTGGCCGTTTCGCAGAGGGCCGGATTATTTTGCAGTTGGTGTTGTTTGTCGGAACGCTTCTCATTGATGGCGGCCATCACGGCAGTTTCCGCCTGTGCATCTGCGGAGGTAGAGCCACCGCCGCCGCCGCAGGCTGTCAGCAGGGACAAGGCGAGAACGCCACTAGAAGAAGAGCGGCCAGTTTTTTCAGGTGTTTCATCGTAAATGCCTCCTGTCGTTTTCAGAATTTTTGTTGTCATTTTTGGGGTGCAGGAATGATCATCGGCACGTCCAGATCAGGTGCCTTTCTGGCTTTATTGTATCGGACCGCATGGGATTCTGTCAATTGCGAAATTGTATGAAAATCAAAAAGAAATTTCGTTAAAATCAATGAAGATACGATCATTCTATGAACGATTTGTGAAGAATAGACCGGGCTTCGCAAAGAATCTTTGCTTGGAATAAGCTGGACCTCCGGCAATCTCGCCGGAGGTCTTTTCATCGCATCATAAAAATTTACAGCGCGGTCTGTGCGGTCTTGACAAGGTATTCCATGGCCTGCACGGGGTACTGCCCGGCGGCGGTCTCGCCCGTCAGCATCAGGCTTGCGGCCCCGTCCAGTACGGCATTGTAGATGTCGCTGACCTCGGCGCGGGTGGGGACCGCCCGGGTCTGCATACTGTCCAGCATCTGGGTCACGACCATAAAAGGCACGCCCGCGGCCCGGCAGAGGGAGGCCAGCTGCTTCTGGCAGCGGGGCAGCTCCCACAGGGGCATGGCGTTGCCAGATCGCCCCGGGCGATAATGACCTGATCCACCAGCGGCAGAAACTCCGGCAAAGTACGGACACCGGCAAGGTTCTCAATTTTGGCAAAGATCTGGATCTGCCCGGCGTGGGCATCTTCCAGCGCGGCCCGCAGGGTGCGGATGTCTTCTGCGCTCCGCACAAAGGGGAGCATGACACCTGTGACACCGCAGTCGGCGGCGACGCGCAGGTTCTGCAGGTCTTCATCGGTCAGGGTAGGGGAGGAAACCTCCACGCCCGGCACCGCGATGCTCTTCCGGCTATGGAGCAGGCCGCCCCGCAGTACGGTGCAGTGGAGAGCAGTGTCCACTGCGTTCACCCGCAAAAGCAGCTTGCCGTCGTCCAGCAGCAGCTTCTGCCCCGGGGTTATGGCGTCCAAAAGGCAGGCCGGGCAGGGAATGCCGCCCGTACCCAGAGACACCTGCTGCCCCTCGGAGAGCGTCAGCGGGGACGCCAGCCGCCCGATGCGCAGCTCCGGGCCCTGTAAGTCGATCAGGAGGGTGCGGATGCCTGCTTTCTGGATGAGCTCCAGCCAGTCGGCGTGCTCGGCCAGTGAGCCGTGAGAAAGGTTCATCCGGAGGCCGGTCATTCCGGCGCGGACCATCTGCTGTAACGTGGAAAGCTCCGCACAGGCCGGGCCGATAGTTCCGTAAAAATCCATAACAATGCTCTTCTTTCTGTGTTATTTTGCGGGGTTGTGGCCCGTGAGCAGGGCATGCAGCTTGCGGCTGAGATCGGCCAGGCACCAGGCAATGGCCATGCCGCCTGCAATGCCGAATGCGGCTAAAAAGGTCTGCTCGCCATAGTGCTCCGCGGCCAGCAGATTGCTGGAGACCACTGCGTTCATGCAGTAATACAGGGTGCTTCCGGGGATGAGGGGACTGCCGCCGTGATGAAAAACGGGGTAGAGGGGCATTGTACCACCGGGCCATAAACTCGGCGTAGAGGGCCGCGCAGACACCGCCCACAAGGTTGGCCAGGAACGTGCCGTGTACCGCGGGCGCGGCCAGCAGATAGGCCAGCCAGGCCAGCAGCCCGCCTACGCCTGCCGCAGGCAGGTAACGGCGGTTGAGGTGGAACAGCAGCCCGAACCCGATGGAGCCCAATGCCCCGCTGAGGAGCTGGATGATCGTCTGCATCATGCGGCACCTCCCATCAGCCAGATGGCTGCCATCATGCCCAGCGCCAGCATGGCCGCCAGCAAAACGGCCTCCACCAGCCGGAGCGAGCCTGAGATGATATCACCCAGCAGGATATCCCGGATGGCGTTGGTAAACGGAATGCCGGGCACCAGCAGCATGATGACGCCGATGAGCACCATGTCCGCATGGAGCACCGGGCAGACCCGGCAGCACAGCAGGGCAGCCATGCCGCTGAGGAACGACGCAATGAACTGGAACGCTACGCCGTTCAGGCAGAACGGGGCAAGCCACCGCTCCATCCAGCAGATGAACACTGCAACCCCGCCCGCCAGCACGCCGTCCCACAGGCTTCCGCCAAAAAAGACCGCAAAGCTGGCCGCCCCCAGCACGCTTCCCGCCAGATGGAGCCGGGGCTCCCCGGGCTGTGCCAGAATGGTACTGAGCTGCTGCTGGAACTCCTCCACCGGAGGCTTTTCGGCGCAGATGCGGCGGCTCAGGGCATTGAGCTGTTCCAGCTCCAGCAAGTCGTTGCCGGTGCTCTTGCGCAGGCGGCGGGTCTGGGTCTGGGGCGGCAGGTCCGGCATGGTCAGCGTGACCACGATGCTGGATGTGATGACAAAGATATTGACCTCCTCAGCCCCGTATGCCGCCGCAATGCGGTTGAGGGTGTCCTCCACCCGAAACACTTCGGCCCCGCTGTTCTGCAGCGCTTCCCCCATTTTGATGAGGACGCAGAGAAACTGACTGACCTCTGCTTCGCTCATAAGAACCACCCCTTTCTGTGGGCAGGGGAGTGCCCCGCCCGGTACCTCCCTATCATAACACAGAATGGCCCAAAAGGGAAACCCTGCGGCAAAAAGTGCACAGCAGAACAAACCTTGCAAAAAACTTTGCAAAAACAGTTGACAATCCCATTCTCACCTGCTATAATTATTAGCGTCTTCACAGACGACAACAAACATTTGGGGGTTTAGCTCAGCTGGGAGAGCGCTTGCATGGCATGCAAGAGGTCACCGGTTCGATCCCGGTAATCTCCATACCGAGGCACTTCACGAGAAATTGTGAAGTGCTTTTTATTTTGTCAGCAAGCAAGTGTATCACGATTCTCCAAATACTGTGCAAGATCAAAGTTGAAGTTCGCAGGAATGTTCAGGATGCAGCACTTATAATAGGAACATTCGCCGGAAAGTATCTGGAGCCAATCAAACACAATATGCACAAAATCACTGGAATTTGTCAAAAGTGTTTACGAAGAGAGGTCGGCTTATTATAATGAACGTGCAGATTTCTACCTCTGGCTGTGTTTTATGCGTCTGCGGAGAGAAAACAGATCTCCCTTGAAAAAGAGATACCTAAAAATATACAGGATACCACTGTAAATCTTTCGTAAATAACGGGAGATACCACTTGAACTTGTCAAATGAGTGCGCTATACTGCTGTGCGTCCTACCTCAAAAGGGTGGGTACCGGTCATAAGAACAGATTTGACTTTGTGGCCTTGCTGCGAAAAGCAGCGAAAAAAGAAAGTGTATAAGAGATGTATGAAACGATTCTAAGCCCGATCAATTACGGTGGGTTGCAGTTAAAAAACCGCATTATTTTTGCTCCGACCACGTTTGGCCTGTCGGATGAGGAGTATCTTGCAAGGATCCGCTCTATTGCCGAAGGCGGCTGTGCCATGATCATCGTTGGCGATGTTCCTGTTGGAAAGAGCAAATTTGAAAAATCTCTGTTTGATTCAAAGGGATTCGCTTTTTATCAGAAAATCGTGGAGATTGCACACGATGCAGACTGCAGAGTCTGTGCTCAGCTGCACCAGAGCGATTCCAATCTGCTGGCGATGTTCAAATACATTCCCGGTCTGCTGCTGAAAAAAATCACCCCGGACCAGCTGCGGGAAAAATTGAATGCAGAAGTGGCACCGTACATTACCAATATGTCTCAGCGGAAGATCCATGAGATCATCAGTGGATTTGGCAAAGCAGCAGCATTGGCAAAACAGGCTGGCTTTGATATGGTGCAGGTGCATGGCGACCGGATGTGCGGCAGCTTCAGTTCAGCCATCTTTAACCATCGTACCGACGAATATGGCGGCAGTGCAGAAAACCGCGCACGTTTTGCGGTGGAAGCGGTTTCGGCAGTCCATGCAGCGGTTCCGGGAATACCCATTGATTATAAGCTGGCTGTCCGGCAGAAAGAACCGCATTACGGGAATGCTGGTGTTGTAGAAGAAGAACTGCCTGTTTTCGTGCCGCTGTTGGAGCGGGCAGGCGTAACCAGCTTCCATGTGACCTTGGCGAACCATTCGGCGTTGGAAAATACGATTCCTCCTGCAAACCACCCGTACTTCGGTCATCCCGGTTGTTTCCTCAAGTTCTGCAACGAAGTGCGTCAGTATACCGACCTCCCCATTTGCGGGGTAGGCGGCTTGAACGACCCGGATTTTGTGGAGCAGCAGCTTTTCGACGGACGCATCCAGTGCGCCGCCATGAGCCGTCAGCTTCTGGCAGACCCGGATTGGGTAAACAAGCTGAAAAATGGGCAGGCAGAACAGATACACCGCTGCGTCCGCTGCAACAAGAAATGTCTGGGCGGATTGATGGCACATCAGGGAACCCGCTGCGTTTATGATGCTTTGCGAGAAAAAGAAGCCCAAAAAGCATAAACGTATTTCAAATAAACATACTGCACCCGTTATAAAAGAGAACGATTCACAAAAAAAGAGGCTACGAGATGCCGACTGAAAATGCGATCCACGGCCAACAAGTCTATGACCCCACGGATGATTCCATTATGGCAGAGCAGGAACTTTGCATGGAGCGGCTGTATGATTACAATCATACCCGCCCTTCCGAACACGCAAAACGGGCGCAGCTTTTGAAAGAAATGCTTGCAGAGTGCGGCGCAGGCTGCTGGATCGAGCCGCCGTTTCACGCTAATTGGGGCGGAAAGCACGTTCACATGGGCGATTATGTCTATGCCAACTTCGGGTTGACCTGCGTGGATGATACCCATATCTACATCGGGGAGCACACCATGATCGGTCCGCACTGCACTTTGGCAACGGCAAATCACCCGATCCTGCCGGAGCTGCGGGAGAAAGCATACCAGTACAATCTGCCCATCCGCATCGGTCGCAACTGTTGGCTGGGTGCTGGCGTGATCGTGGTGCCGGGTGTTACCATTGGGGAGAATACCGTGATCGGTGCGGGAAGCGTTGTGACAAAGGATGTTCCCGCCAATGTTGTAGCAGTCGGCAATCCCTGCCGGGTGCTGCGTCCCATTAGTGAACACGACAAAGAGTATTTCTATCGAGATCGAAAAATCAACTGGGATGCGTTATAATCAGAAAATATTATGGGAGGTATGGTTATGAAAAAGAATAATTATTTGCCTGCTGTGCTTTGCACTTTGTGCACAGTTGCTTGTGTACTCAGAACTTGTATTGATGTCATTGAAAAACCAGATGAAAAATCGTCCTTTCCATTCCTGGCAAATCTTTTTTGCGGAATTTTCTGGGGAGCCGAGTCTATTCTGAACTTCAAAAAGTGCAACTCACAGAAAGTCTGATGCGTTACGCAATACAAGGAATTGAATGAGCCAAAGGAGAAAAAATGAGTTACGCAATCGTATTCAGCAGTAAAACAGGCAACACGGAATTACTGGCAGACACATTGCACAGCTGCCTGCCGCAGGCGGATTGCTATTATTTTGGCAGCCCGAACCCTGCCGCCATGGAAGCGGACACCCTTTATGTGGGCTTCTGGACGGATAAGGGAAAAGCGGATGAAAGCTCTTCGGACTTTTTGAAGCAGCTGCGGGGAAAACAGGTGTTTTTGTTTGGTACCGCTGGTTTTGGCGGCAGCGAAGAATATTTTAACAAGATCCTGAAAGCCGTGCAAAAAGATCTGCACAGCAGCAACACGGTGATTGGCAGCTTTATGTGTCAGGGAAAGATGCCGATGTCGGTACGCCAGCGATATGAGAACATGAAAAAACAGCCGCTTCATCTGCCCAATCTGGATGCCATGATCGAGAATTTCGACAAGGCTCTTTCTCACCCGGATGCGGATGATCTGGAGCGGCTGAAACAGGCTGTAAAATAAGCCCCAACAGCCCTCTCTTGATGCACCCATATAGAATCAATCACAAAATGCATTGACGGAAGACGAGAGATGCGATATACTCTCCTTGCGGTTATATATAACTAACCAACTGACAAGGAGTTGATTCAATGACAGATGCATTTTATGGCATTCTGATCCCGTTTCTGGGCACTTCGCTGGGGGCGGCCAGCGTGTTCTTCCTCAAAAAATCGCTGGGAGACTACATCCAGCGGGCGCTTACCGGATTTGCAGCGGGCGTGATGGTGGCGGCATCCATCTGGAGCCTGCTGATCCCTGCGATGGACCAGTCAGAAGCCCTCGGCAAGCTGGCGTTTTTCCCGGCGGTGGTGGGTTTCTGGATGGGGATCCTGTTTTTGCTGCTGCTGGATCATATCATCCCACACCTGCACCGGAACAGCCAACAGGCTGAGGGCCCCCACAGCCAGCTGCAGCGCACCACCATGATGGTGCTGGCCGTCACCCTGCACAACATCCCGGAAGGCATGGCAGTGGGGGTGGTTTACGCAGGGTACTTATCCGGGACAGCACAGATCACGGCGGCCGGTGCGCTGGCTCTTTCGCTGGGCATTGCCATCCAGAACTTCCCGGAGGGAGCCATCATCTCGATGCCCCTGCGGGCAGAGGGCATGAGCAAAGGCCGGGCGTTCTGGGGCGGTGTGCTGTCCGGCGTCGTGGAGCCCATCGGTGCAGTGCTGACCATTCTGGCGGCGAGCGTCATCGTGCCGGCTCTGCCATATCTGCTCAGTTTTGCCGCAGGTGCCATGCTGTATGTGGTGGTGGAAGAGCTCATCCCGGAAATGTCGCAGGGCGAGCACTCTGATATCGGCACCGTGCTCTTTGCGGTCGGGTTCAGCCTGATGATGGTTCTGGATGTGGCGCTGGGCTGAAAGGCAATGAACCCGATCGTTAAGAGTGCCACGCTTTGCGCAGCTGCTCCAATGCATGGGTCTCAAGCCTGGAAACGTAACTTCTGCTGATCTGCAGCAGCTGTGCAGTTTCCAGCTGGGTGAGCGGCGGCTGGCCGGCCATGCCGTAGCGCAGCAAAATCAGCTTCCGCTCCCGGGCAGGCAGCCCCTCAATGAGCTGGCGCAGGCGGGCAGCTTCTTCCTGACGCTCACAATTTTCTTCCATGCAGAAACTGTCCTGCAAAACGTCGGAAAAGGTGAGGGCGGTGTCCTCTTTTCCGGCATCCAGCGTTTCCTGCAAAGAAACCATCGTTCCGCCCCGCCGCAGCCGCCGGAAATGCATCCGGAGTTCATTTTCAATGCAGCGGCTGGCGTAAGTAGAAAACCTTGCCCGGCGGGTGGAGTCGAAGGTGTCCACGGCTTTCATCAGGCCAATGGTACCGATGGAGATGAGATCATCCTGATCGCAAGGCTGGGCGTAATATTTTTTGGTGATGTGAGCCACCAGGCGCAGATTGTGCCGGATGAGTTTTTCCCGGGCGGTAGAGTCACCTGCCCGCAGGGCGGCAAATGTTTCGATTTCTTCTTTAGCGGTCAATGGCCGTGGGAAGCTTCCGGCCTCCAGGTGAAGGGCCAGAAGCAGAAATTTTGAGGCAAAAAATTGCAGCAGCGGGAAAATCATAGCAACACCCCCTTGTTGCTACTGTATGAGGTGGACAGGTGGATTTGAACAGGAAAAACATGTTTTCCACTGAAAAATAATTGCCGGAATGATATGACGGCGTTCAACCGCAACTTCGGCGGCTCGTCCGGCGGCGGTGGTGGTGGCGGAAACCACAACAACAATGGCGGTGGCGGCGGGGACGGCAGCGGGTGCGGCTGCCTGATCGCTATTGCAGTGGTCGTGGTGCTGATCCTGATCATCTTGGGTGGCTGAATCAATCCCTGCAGGTGAAACACAGGTTTTCCCTGTGGGGATTTTTTGAATCCGCTTGTAGAAAACGGCGGTCTATGGTAGCATGAAATCAAAGAAAAACAGGAGGGCTTACACATGGTTTTACTGGTTGTGGATACACAAAAAGGTATCGTGGATGAACGCCTGTATGCGTTTGAAAAGTTTGTCAGCAACATCAGGAAACTAATCCGGACTGCCCGCGAACAGGGAATCGAGGTCGTCTATGTCCAGCATGACGATGGGCCCGGCACCGGTTTCTCCATCGGGGACGATGAATTTGAGGTCTATTCCGGGTTTGCACCGCTGCTGACTGAAAAACGGTTCGTCAAGACCGTATGCAGTGCGTTCAAAAAAGAAAGCGGTCTGCTGGAATATCTGACGGAAAAGGGCGAAAAAGATGTGATGGTCTGCGGCATCATGACGGACTTCTGCATCAATGCAACGGTGGAGGCAGGCTTTGAGCATGGTCTGCACATGATCGTTCCTGCCTATGCAAATTCCACGCAGGACAACGAGTACATGACAGGGGAGCAGAGCTACCACTATTACAATGAATTCCTCTGGCCGGACCGCTATGCCGATTGTGTGCCCATGGACAAGGCGCTGGAGCTGCTCAAAAAGTGAGGTGTTTACAATGATTTCCGAAAAAGTAAAAAATCAGATTCAAGTGGTGCAGGGTGATATTACCAAACTGGACTGTGACGGCATCGTGAATGCGGCCAATCGCAGTCTGCTGGGTGGCGGCGGTGTGGATGGTGCCATCCACCGGGCAGCAGGGCCGGAATTGTTGGCGGAGTGTCGTACGCTGCACGGCTGCCGCACCGGCGAAGCAAAAATCACCAAGGCTACCGGTTGAGAGCAAAGTATATCATTCATACGGTAGGCCCGATTTATTCCGGCACAGCAGAGGATGCCGCGCAGCTGGCGGACTGCTACCGCAATTCGCTGAACCTTGCCAAAGAGCATGATGTCCATAGCATTGCGTTCCCGGCGATTTCGACCGGCGTGTATGGCTACCCGCTGGAAGATGCCACGGAGATTGCGGTCAAAACAGTGGCGCAGTGGCTGGAAGCACATGCGGATTACGCAATGCAGGTGATTTTCTGCTGCTTTGATGCCCGGACGGAGCGGGTGTATCAGGCAAGGCTGTAACCGGAAGAGGTGTGAGAGATGGGCTTTTTCAAAAAGCTGTTTACAGGGATCGGTTTTGCGGCAGGATTTCTGTTCTTCGGATGCTTGTCAGTGATTGTGTATGCGTCCCGTGGACGGCATAAACCCTGCCATCGGCGCAGCAGCTTTTGGAATACGCTGGAACGCTATCTGATTTTTTCGTGGATCTGTGAAGGTGTGCGCAGCAGCCGGAAACGAGCGGAGACGTCCTATTATCAGCGCACAGGCAGCGATTTCTGGCAGACTCAGAAACAAGCCCGGCCGGAAAGCGTTAAAAATACTGCTCCTGCGGAGAAAAAGTCAAAGCCGGAAGCGAAAAACACGGGCACAGGTGCGACGCGGTCGGTGAAACCAAAGAAAACCGGCCCTTCTTCTGCGGAGAAGAAAGCATCGGCAGCACAAAGCAGCGTCCGAAATGTGTCGGTGCCGACTATGGCAGGGCATAGCGTTTCGGAGGCCGACGCGGAAAAGCACAGCGAATGGTCAAAGCCTAAGCCAGAGCCCAAGCAGGAGCATGCTGCGCAACAGCTAGAAGCCAAAGAAGTACATCAAAAGTCTGCACAGCAATTGGAAGCAGAACGGCAGCAGAAACTGGAAAACCTGCGTGCTGCAATGCAAAAACAGATTTGCACCATTCATGCAGATGTGGAACTCCCGGCAGGGAAACTGAATGACAGTGAAGCGGCGGAGCAGAAACTGCATATCCTGCTGTATAAATCCACACTGCCTGAGAATGACCTGAATCAAGCGCTGGATGAGCTTCGGACGGAGCGCAGACGGCAAAAGGCAGAGTATCAGGGGGCACCGTTTGCGGATGTGTTTCTGGTGAACCTGATTTTATCCGATGAGGACAGTGAACGGGCCTGCATCGTGGATGTGGGGGATACGGGCATGAGCTATGTCATTCCGTGGGGCAGCATCCCGAAAGACCTGCAGGAACCGCTGCATCGCTATGTATCGGAAGCGGAAGGAAAGCTCTGCGGCTACTGCAAGGAAGAGCTCTGCAACAGCGAAAGCGGCAGAATGGTCGTGGAACTGTATCTTGGTAAACAGGATGGGCATGGCTCCCGAATCCTGTACTGAAAATGGAGTAAAGATTGAAATACAGAGAAATCGCAGACGGCATTTTTGTTGACCGTCCCAACCGCTTTATTGCCCATGTGGAAGTGAATGGAGCAGTGGAAACCGTCCATGTCAAGAACACCGGGCGGTGCAAAGAGCTATTGCTGCCCGGCACGGCGGTTCGGCTGGAAGTGTCGGACAACCCGAAACGCAAAACGAAATACGACCTTGTGGCGGTACACAAGCAGGGCCTTGGCTGGGTCAATATGGACAGTCAGGCACCCAATAAGGTGGTAGGGGAGTGGCTTGCAAAACAGGGCTACGACTATATCAGGCCGGAATTCACCTATGGCAAGTCCCGCATTGATTTTTATATGGAAAAGGGTGAGCAAAAGTACCTGCTGGAAGTCAAAGGCTGCACACTGGAAGTGGACGGTATCGGCTATTTCCCGGATGCACCCACCGAGCGCGGTGTGAAGCACCTGCACGAACTGGCGCAGGCACAGCGGACAGGATATCAGTGCGCTGTGGCCTTTGTGATTCAGATGGAAGGCATCACCGAGGTGCGGCCAAATGTCAGCACACAGCCGGAGTTTGGCACGGCACTGGCCGAAGCAAAGGCTGCAGGTGTGCAAGTGCTGTTTTTGCTCTGCCATGTAGGGCGGGATAGTCTGGAAATCGTGGAGCAGAGGGAAGGGTGAAGACGGCAGAAAAACGCTTTGCGTGATTCAGTCACAGAAATCATAAATAGGAAGTGTTATCATATAGATACAAGAAACACACCGATAACATTCCAATGGAGGATTTCGATATGAAGGCAAAGTTTTACATCTGCAATCACTGTGGCAACCTCGTCACTACCATCCATAACGCAGGCGTTCCGCTGGTCTGCTGCGGGGAGAAGATGAAAGAGCTGGTTCCCAATACGGTGGAAGCCAGCGGCGAGAAGCATCTGCCGGTGGCAGAGCTTTCTGGCAGTTGTCTCACGGTCACAGTGGGCGCGGTGGAGCACCCCATGGCGGATGTTCACTATATTCAGTGGATTTTTGTGGAGACTGAGAACGGCGGGCAGATCCGCTATCTGAATCCGGGGCAGGCTCCCAGCACTGTTTTTGAACTGGGAAGTGAAAAGCCGGTGGCCGTTTACGCATACTGCAATCTGCATGGGCTCTGGATGACGAAACTCTAATACAATCAATGCAAACAGGGAGTGATTTGATGTCACTCCCTGTTTTTTGATGAGAACTTTATCCGCGATTTGCGGAAAAAGCAAGGGATTACGCAGGAACAGCTGAGTATAATGCTGAACATTAGTGCGAACCATCTTGCAAAAGTTGAAACGGGAAGCCACTGCTGCTCGATTGAGTTGCTGCAGGATCTTTCGTCCTGCCTGAATGTCAGAACGGACTATCTGCTGAACGGAGATGCACCGCATAACAACCATCTGAGGGAAAGGCTGACGTTTCTTGCACAGGAATTAGAAAAGATTACGGCGGACCTCCCGGTATGGGGATAGGAAAAAGCAGAATCCTCTTTTTCAATGCCCAAAAGCGTGGTAGAATAGGGAAAAGATTCAGTATCTGAAAAACGGAGCGCGCAACAATGAAGATTCTGGTCAGCGCCTGCCTGCTGGGCGAAAACTGCAAATACAGCGGCGGAAACAATTACAATCAGGCGGTCTGTGATTTTGCGCGGGGGCATCAGGTGGTTCCGGTCTGCCCGGAGGTTTTGGGCGGCCTGCCCACACCGCGGTGCCCGGCGGAAATCGTGCAGGGCGTTGTCACGAACAAAGAGGGCATCAATGTGGACCGGGAGTTCCGGGCAGGTGCAGCCAAGGCCCTTGCCATCGCAAAAGAAAATGGGGTGGAGCTTGCCATCCTGCAATCCCGCAGCCCCAGCTGCGGCGTGAAGGAAATCTACGATGGAACGTTTTCCGGGACAAAGATTCCCGGACAGGGCGTTTTTGCCAAGATGCTGATGGACGAAGGCGTCCGTGTTCTGGATGCCGGGGAATTGCCTAAAATTATCTTGAAAAATGAGGACGGAAAATGTCAATCAGACTGATTTGCAGCGATATTGACGGTACGCTGCTGCAATACGGCAGGAAAGAGCTGGAAGGCGAGATCTTTGAACAGATACGGGAGCTGCATCGGCGCGGCATTCTGTTCTGCCCGGCATCCGGCCGGCAGTATACCAGCCTGCGCAAGCTCTTTGCACCGGTGGCAGACTGCTGTGTGTTTCTTTGTGAGAACGGCGGCGTGATCTATAAGGACGAACAGTGCATCGCCAAGAATCCGATGCCGCGTGCATTGGCCGAAGAAATCGCCAACGACCTGTGGACCCGCAGCGACGGGCAGGGCGAGGTAATGCTCTCCGGCCAGAATACTGCATACCTGATGGAGCGGGGTCTGGGAATGCTCCAGCGCATCCAGTTCATCGGGAACAATTATCAAATCATCCACGACCCTTCCGAGGTGCCGGAGGAAATCACAAAAGTATCGGTGTATCTGCACGAAGGCGTAGAATCTTACACGGAACGGTTTGTTCCACGATGGAAAGAGGCGAACTGCGCTGTGGCAGGGCCGTACTGGATCGACACCACCTTTGCCAACAAGGGCATCGGTGTGCGCAGCATCTGCAAGACTCTGGACATCGCCCTTGCCGATGTGATGGCTTTTGGCGACAATTATAACGATGTGTCGATGCTGGACATTGTGGGTGTGCCCTACATTATGGATGGTGCCGCCGCACCGCTGCGGGAAAAGTACCCGAACCATACACCCCGCCCAGAGGATGTGCTACGGGAGTTCTTGAAGCAGAACTGAATTTTGCACGCATGTGTGCAAAATTCAAAATGATACGATATAAGGAAATATTTTGGTATGACGAAAGTGCTTTTCATCTGCCATGGGAATATCTTTGAAAACGCAAAATAATAACGATACTAAATTGAAAACTTGCGTTTTGAGTGGCTTACTACACCACAATTACACCATTTTGTAAGAGCCTTGAATGACAATAAAACCGCTGATAGTCTTGCAGATTGCAGGCTGTCAGCGGTTTTTATTTATTGTAGTTCCTGATCTAAGTCATCAAAAAGCGTGCAGGAGAAAAATTGGCCAAGTGTGATCTCAAGACCGTCACATAACTTCTTAATAGTAGCAATGGAAATCCGCTGGCGAGCAGGGTCAAGCATACTGTAGACTGTGGACGGCGTGACCCCGGAAAGATTGGCCAGTTCGTTGGGCCGAATTCCTCGTTGATCGCAAAGCTGTTCGAAACGTTTAACAACAGCATCCTTTACTGTCATGCAGCATCACCTCTAATAAAATTGTATAGAGATGTGCGCACCCACGTATACGCACTTGCGTATAAAACTGAAATGTTCTATCCTTTTGACGGTACGCAATTGCGTAATGAATCTGGAAGTGAGCGTTTCAAAAATAAAAAAGGTATCTTCCATAGTAATAATGGAAGAATACTGCCAAGATACAGTGATATCCCGCTGATTTTTGATTGGCCTGACTGCGGATGGACGCTCTATCTTCTTGAAAAGATGCGTTGAATCTCCCGCCGTTTTCGTGATAAATCAGAATGCACATACCGCTGCAGGGTGATATTGGCATTTGCGTGACCCAATAGCTCACTGAGAGTCTTGATATCACATCCCGACTGCAGACAGGTAGTGGCAAAAGTATGACGGAGAACATGAGGGCGTACCTGATGTACTGCCGACTGTTTCAGATAGGTTTTGATACTCTTCCGATAACAGCGCGGCTCTACAGGTTTAATCGTGTTGCCTGATAAGAACCACGCATCCGATGGGTAACTTTTTTGAAGAATCTTGAGTGCCTGGACCATGTGCTTTGAGAGTGGGATCTCCCGTCGGGATGTACGAGTTTTGGGTGTCTGGATCACAATTTTGGTATGTCCGTCACCACAGGGAATTCGGCTTACCGCCCGTTTGATTTGCACTGTTCCGGTTTTCAGATCAAAATCGTCCCACTTCAGTCCACAGACCTCTCCAATTCGCAAACCGGATTCTATGCCAAGTAGCAGGCCGAGCTTTCGGGGCGTCGGATTGGATAAAACATAGGTGCGAAGCCGATTTTGCTCTACTACAGAGAGCGGTGTCATTGAATGGCTCTTCTCTTGCGGCAGACGGACAGATAACTCCATCGGTCGAATCAGCCTTAGATGCACAGCGTACTTACAAATACGACGTACCATAGATAGGCATTCTCTGGCAGAGGAGAAGCCAAGTTCCTTGTGCTGTCTATCAGGTGGCGTGATTATTTTCTGCAAGGCCTGTTCCAAAATATTTTCTTCCAGTCTTGAGATTGGCACTGTACCCAAGATGGGGAGAACATATTTGTACAGTGTGTACTGATAATGGGCACAAGTGGATTCTTTCAGCCCACATTTGACAGACTGCAGCCAAGCCTCGGCAAGCTCTGTGAAAGTCAAGTGGGCATCTATGAGTTGAAATCCCCCATACTCTGACTTCTTATGAATGAGCCGCTGTTTGACCTCCGCGTATGTTGTGCCATAGATATAGCCCCAGCAAATTCTTCTGTCTGGCGTGCGTGCCTTGATGTACCGTCCTTCCCACCGACCATCCTTCCGTTTGTGGATGTTTTCGCCACGCCTTGCCATTGCAAACCCTCCTGTACTCGACTCCCAACTGACCACTTATTCGATAAGATATTTCTTTCACAAATGATTTTGGGATAAAATAGCCAATTTTAAGAGAAAGTATTAGTTTAAACGATGTTTTTTTGTCAGACTTACAGCTTTACTTTGCCTGTATCTATTGCAACTTCTATACTCTCATGATAAAATATAAGGCGATTTAATACAATTACGTCGAAATGCAGGTATCCTCCATTATTACTATGGAAGATACCCCGGAGTTGCGGCTGGGGGTGAGATGCGTGCTGTTGCAGCTGTTTGAACATAATGAGAAAGCCTACCGTGCAGCAGTGCAGATGATGGAGGAGTGCGGCAAAGCGGCCATTGTGCATCCTACTGGAACAGGCAAGAGCTATATTGCGTTCAAGCTCATCGAGGAGCATCCTGCTGATACCATTTTCTGGCTGTCACCCAGCGAGTATATCTTTAAGACTCAGATTGAAAACCTGAAGCGGCAGAACCCGGATTTCCCTTTGGCAAATGTACACTTTTATACCTATGCCAAGCTGATGTGCTGCGCAACCGAAGAACTAGAGGCCATTGCAGGGGTGAATCCAGCCTATATCATTCTGGATGAGTTTCACCGTGTAGGTGCCGAATGCTGGGGTGCAAGCACACTGGAACTGCTAAAGCTCTGCCCTGACGCGAAAATACTGGGTCTGAGTGCTACCAATATCCGCTACCTTGATAACAACCGTGATATGGCAGAGGAACTGTTTGACGGCCACATTGCATCGGAAATGACCCTGGGCGAAGCCATTGTCCGGGGGATTTTGCCTGCCCCGAAATATGTAACGACCGTTTATCAGTATCAGAAAGAGCTGGCGAGATATCAGACCAGAATCAACAATCTGCGCTCTGCCGGGATTCAGGACGTGAACCAGAAGTATCTGGATGCACTTCGTCGGACTTTGGAAAAGGCAGACGGTCTGGACAAGGTCTTTGCCCATCATATCACAAATAAATCAGGCAAGTACATCGTGTTCTGTGCCAACAAGGAGCACATGGATGAGATGATCTCGCGCGTTTCAGAGTGGTTTGCGGGGGTCAATCCGGATGTAGCAGTGTACGAAGCTTATTCGGACGATCCCGGCACGGATCGGGCATTCGCAGATTTCAAGGCAGACCAAAGCAAACGTTTAAAGCTGCTGTTCTGCATTGATATGCTCAACGAGGGCGTTCATGTGGATGGTATCTCGGGTGTGATCCTGTTCCGGCCGACGATTTCACCCATCATCTATAAGCAGCAGATCGGCCGAGCTTTAACAGCGGGAGACAGCAAGACACCACTGATTCTGGATGTGGTGAACAATTTTGAGGGTCTGAGCAGCATCTCGGGAATTCAGTCAGAACTCAACGAAGCGGTTCATCGACTGTTTGCCAATGGCGAAGGCAGCAAGATTGTGACCGAACATTTTGAGGTCGTCGAGCAGGTGCAGGACTGCCGGGTGCTGTTTGAGCGGCTGCAGGCCAGCTTGTCATCCACTTGGGATCGCTACTTTTCCGAGGCCAGCATCTACTACGCAGAGCACAGGAATTTGCGGGTGCCGGTGGACTATGCGACATCGGCGGGTTTGCATCTCGGCACGTGGGTGCAGCTGCAGCGGCTAATCCGGAATGGAAAACGGATGGGCAGTCTGACCGAGGCACAAATCCGGCGATTGGACAACATCGGAATGATTTGGGATGACCGTGCAGAATTTGCGTGGAAACGTGGATTGGAATACGCTAAGGCGTATTTTGAAGAGCACGGGAATTTGCTGGTACCCGCAAAATACAAGGCGAAAGATGATTTTGCGCTTGGGCATTGGATCATGACAAAGCGGAAAGATCGTTCCAATGGCCGGATGACCGAAGAAGAAATTCGCCAGCTGGATGCCCTTGGAATGGCGTGGAATGCAGTCAGTGCCAAGTGGGAGCGCGGTTATGCAGAGGCGGCCGCCTACTATGAGCAGTATGCTGATCTGGAAGTCCCGACGAAATATATTACCGAGAGTGGCTTGAAGCTGGGCGCGTGGATCTCCTATCAGAAAGATGCTTACCAGAAAGGGCTGCTGAGTACGGAGCAGATCCGCCGTTTGGAGCAGATCGGCATGAACTGGGGTGAACGGAACTACCGCCGCTGGATGGAGCAATATCACGCGGCAGAACGCTATTATCAGGTGCATGGCGATTTGGATGTTCCAGCAAATTATGTGACTGAGGATGGCATCAAGCTTGGAAAATGGATCGCAACCTTGCGTCATGCCCGAAAGAAACAGACAGATGTCCGCACAAAACTGACTCCGGAACGCATTGCAATGCTGGATACCATCGGGATGCAGTGGGTAAAGCCGGCTGCAAAAGCGAAAACGGTTCGATTGTCCCGGGAAGAGCAGTGGGAGGCTCACTTGGAATGCGTGAAAGCATATCAAAAAAAGTATGGCGATTTGAACATTCCAGCGAAGTATAAAACGGATGAGGGCTTCTGGCTGGGCAGATGGTGGTATCTGCAGAAAAAACTGCTGCGGGAGGAACCGGGAAAGCTGAAGCCGGAACAGGTTGAGAAATTGAAAGAGGTACTGATAGGGGGAGCTGGAAAAGTAGTTCTGCCGGAGAGTGCGTGAAAATGTGGTTGAGGATGGAATAAAGGAATGAATTTGAAGAAAGAAGTGCAACACGTATGTCTTGTAGGTGAAAAATCACTGGGTGCATATGGAGGATGCTCGAATTGTAATTACACATGGTGGGGCTAGAGATATAATAGGATCAACCAAGAAAAACTACGATAACTAAAGGGTTTTGACGGCTTGAGTTGTCCTTCAAAAGTTTTATTTGTTAAAAACTGCAAGAAGCGGGAAATCCTGAGGGTTATATGTAGGCGGCTTTTGGAAGCTCTGTTTTGACCCACAAAAAGGAGCAACAAATAAAAATTAGGAGGATAATTCAAGCCCACGGTAGGTCGCTATGAAGCGATCTGCCGTGGGCTTGTTGCTGTTTTATAAAGAGAAAAGCGAGGAAAATGAAAATATGAAAACTTATAAAATCGCCGTGGCGGGCACTGGGGCTAGAGATATAATACGCGGCTGTCATAATAGGGACAAGGGTACGGCAGAGAATGAAAGGCTCCGCAACCTGAAGTTCATATTTTCTTACCCGAAGAATGAACGACTGATCTTTTTGGGTGGCAGCAATGCCATCCAGAAAGAAATCTCGACCATGAGGGTGGGGTGACAGCCAGCGGACAGGCGAGCGAGCCTATCCGCTCTTTGTGTTGGCCGAGATGTTAATGAAAAAATTGAGTGGGATTGTGGGAAAGATTTATGAGCAAGAAACTTGCGATTGCGATGTTCGGACAGAAGCGATTATCGAGAGAAGGCGGAGTAGAAATCGTTGTCAAAGAGCTCTGCACCCGAATGGCACAGAATGGTTGTGACGTGACCTGTTACAACAGAGCAGGCCATCATGTGAGTGGTGCAGAATATGACGATGCTGGTAAAACGGAGTACGAGGGAATCCGTCAGAAGTCTGTTCCGACTATTGAACGGCGCGGGGCTAGAGATATAATAGGGTCAACCAAGAAAAACTACGATAACTAAAGGGTTTTGACGGCTTGAGTTGTCCTTCAAAAGTTTTATTTGTTGAAAAGACTGTAAGAAGCGGGAAATCCTGGGGTTATATGTAGGCGGTTTTTGGAAGCTCTGTTTTGACCCACAAAAGGAGCAGCAAATAAAGATTGAAGGAGAGTTCAAGCCTACGGTGGATTGCCTTTGTGCGACCCGCCGTAGGCTTATTGCTGTTTTATAAAGAGAAAAATGAGGAGAATGAAAATATGAAAAATTATAAAATTGCCGTAGCAGGCACTGGATACGTCGGTCTTTCCCTTAGCGTTCTGTTAGCACAGCATAATCAAGTGATGGCTGTTGATATTGTGCAAGCGAAAGTGGATATGATTAACAATCATAAATCTCCAATTCAAGATGATTATATTGAGAAGTATCTTGCAGAGAAAGAACTGAACTTGACCGCAACGCTGGATGCAAAGGCTGCATACTCGGATGCGGACTTTGTTGTAATAGCTGCTCCCACGAACTACGATAGCCACACCCAGCATTTTGACACATCTGCAGTTGAAGCTGTGATCAAGCTGGTCATGGAATATAACCCGAACGCCATCATGGTCATTAAGTCCACCATTCCGGTGGGCTACACCGCATCCGTGCGTGAGAAGTTCAACAGCAAGAACATCATCTTCAGCCCGGAATTCCTGCGTGAATCTAAGGCTCTGTATGACAATCTGTATCCGAGCCGCATCATCGTCGGCACGGATCTGAACGATGAGCGCTTGGTGGAGGCTGCTCATGAGTTCGCTGGTCTTCTGCAGGAAGGTGCGATTAAGGAAAACATCGACACACTGTTTATGGGCTTCACCGAGGCGGAAGCAGTTAAACTGTTTGCTAATACATATCTGGCATTGCGCGTGGCTTACTTCAACGAACTGGATACCTATGCAGAGAGCAAAGGACTGAATACCCAGCAAATTATTAACGGTGTTTGCCTTGATCCTCGTATTGGTAGTCACTACAACAATCCTAGCTTTGGATATGGCGGGTATTGCCTCCCTAAGGACACTAAACAGCTGCTGGCAAATTATGCCGATGTACCGGAGAATTTGATTGAAGCTATTGTGGAGAGCAACCGTACTCGTAAAGATTTCATTGCAAATCGTGTTCTGAAACTGGCTGGATATTACGGCTATGATGATGACAATGAGTACGATGAGAAGCATGAAAAGTCTGTTACTATCGGTGTGTACCGTCTGACCATGAAGAGCAACAGCGATAACTTCCGTCAGAGCTCTATCCAGGGTGTCATGAAGCGCATCAAGGCAAAGGGTGCCACGGTTGTGATTTACGAGCCGACTCTGAAAGACGGTGAGACTTTCTTCGGTTCTGTAGTGGTCAACGATCTGGCGAAGTTCAAGGAAATGAGCCACGCCATTATCGCAAACCGCTACGATAAGTGCCTGGATGATGTGAAAGAGAAAGTTTACACGAGAGATCTGTTTGGTAGGGACTAAAGAGTTGCGGGGAAAGAAATGAAAGCGAAGACAGAAATTCAGCATATATACCTAGTGGGTGCAAAATCATTGGGAGCATATGGCGGCTATGAGACCTTTGTGTATAAGCTCACGGAGCATCACCAGAACAAGGAGAACATTAAATATCACGTTGCCTGCAAAGCCAATGGTGACGGCTGCATGGATGAAACTAAATTTGATGGTGTGACTAAAATCAACGACCATGAATTTGAACTTCACAATGCGCACTGCTTTAAGATTGACGTTCCGCAGATTGGCCCTGCTCAAGCGATTTACTATGATGTGGCTGCACTGAAGGCTTGCTGTGATCATATCAAGAAGAATCACATCCCACATCCAATTGTTTACATAATGGCTTGCCGCATTGGACCGTTTGCAGGTCATTTCTATCATGAAATCCATAAACTTGGTGGCACGGTTTACTTGAATCCAGATGGGGAGTGTGAAATAATATGGACAACCAGAGAAAAGCCTGATTTCATGCGGGTTTACGCAGCTTGACCTTTTCGCCTCAACCTGTTTCTGCCTGTCATGGTGCGTTGCGGCCAGCGCGATTTCAGGTGCTAATGGCTTCTGGTTGCGCTCTATACTTAACCCACCACAGCGAAAGCTGATAGAGCAGAAAACAGAATAAGGAGGTACGAGGACAAGCCTGCGTATAGATTGTTACCGCAATCTGTATACAGGCTTGTTGTCGTGCAATGAAATAGGTAGGGGATTCAACAAGGGAGGATAAGAAAAATTATGATGGAAAATAAGACAAAAATCGACTTGAAAAATAAGAGTGTTTTCATTACAGGTGCGGCGGGCTTTATTGGCTCTAACCTTGCGAAGCGACTGCTCTCCACGGTGGAGGGGGTTAAGGTCGTTGGCCTGGATAATATGAACCATTATTATGATGTTCGCTTGAAAGAAGCTCGACTGAATGAACTGGAGCAGTTTGAAAATTTTAGTTTTGTAAAAGGCAATCTGGCAGACAAGTCTGTGATTGAAGCTATCTTTGAGCAGTATAAACCGGAAATCGTTGTGAACCTAGGTGCTCAGGCTGGCGTTCGTTATTCCATTACAAACCCTGATGCATATGTGGAAGCAAACTTGATTGGCTTCTATAACATTCTGGAAGCCTGCCGCCATTCTTATGATGATGGCCATACTCCGGTGGAGCATCTGGTTTATGCATCCAGTTCTTCGGTCTATGGCAGTAATAAGAAAGTGCCTTACAGCACGGATGATAAGGTCGATAATCCGGTATCTCTGTATGCAGCCACTAAGAAATCCAATGAGTTGATGGCTCATGCCTATTCTAAACTGTACAACATTCCTTCCACGGGCCTGCGCTTCTTCACGGTGTATGGCCCTGCCGGTCGCCCGGACATGGCGTACTTTGGCTTTACCAACAAGCTGCTGAAAGGCGAGACGATTCAGATTTTCAACTATGGTAACTGCAAGCGCGACTTTACTTATGTGGATGATATTGTCGAGGGCGTTGTCCGTGTGATGCAGGGCGCGCCGGCGCGCAAGAACGGCGAAGATGGCCTGCCTGTTCCTCCGTATGCAGTTTATAACATCGGCAATCAGAACCCGGAAAATCTGCTGGACTTCGTACAGATTTTGCAGGAAGAACTGATTCGTGCAGGTGTTTTGCCGGAGGATTACGACTTTGAAGCACACAAGAAGCTGGTTCCGATGCAGCCGGGTGATGTACCTGTGACCTATGCAGATACCAGTGCGTTGGAGCGTGACTTCGGATATAAGCCCTCTACTAGCTTGCGCGAGGGTTTACGGAAGTTCGCTGAGTGGTATGCAAAGTTTTACAAATAAGGAAGAATAGGAAAACAAGTCGATGAAGTGTGTTGTGGTTTACAAGGAATTATACCATCAGGAGCCGTTTGATGTGGCGTTTTGCCCGTACCGTATCAGTCCGCTAGGTGCGCATATCGACCATCAGTACGGAAAAATCAATGGATTGGCAATCGACAAGGGAATCCACATGGCCTACCACCCGAAGCAGAATGGTGTTGTGGAATTGCAGTCGCTGAACTTCCCGAAGCGCGCCCAGTTCTTTGTAAGTGCAGTGCCGGAGGAAAAACAGGGAGACTGGGCAGACCATCTGCGCGGTGCAGCAAAGATGCTGGGTGAAAAGTACCGTTTGAAAGTCGGTCTGTCTGGCATCATTGAGGGAAGTCTGCCGATTGGCGGTTTGTCTTCGTCCGCGTCGGTAATTATCTGCTTTCTGTCGGCACTGTGTAAAGTGAATGGTATCCATCTGGAACCGATGGAGATGATCCTCACAGCAAAAGCGGCGGAAAATCAGTATGTCGGTGTTTCTTGTGGCAAGCTCGATCAGAGCTGTGAGGTGCTTTCCAAGAAAAATCACTTGCTGTACCTCGATACGAAAGATGATAGCTATGAGTTGATCCCTACCAGCGAGAAGATGAAGCCCTACAAGGTTGCAATTTTCTTCTCTGGTTTGGAACGTTCTTTGAAAAACTCTAAGTACAATCTGCGGCAAGATGAGTGCAAGGCAGCGGCCTATGCACTGATGGGCTATGCAGGGATGGACTATGATACCTTTGCAAACACCCGGCTCCGTGATGTACCGTTTGAGGTCTTTGAAGCCTATAAAGATCGTTTGCCAGAGTTGTGGCGCAGACGTGCAGAGCACTATTACAGTGAGTTCGCTCGTGCCGAAAAGGGTGCAGAACTGTGGCGTAAAGGTGATTTGGAGGGCTACGGTCAGCTTGTTTTTGAAAGCGGAAAATCCTCTATTTATAGCTATGAGTGTGGCTGCGATGAACTGAAAAAACTGTATGAGATCATGACCGATACCGATGGTATCTACGGTGGCCGCTTCTCTGGTGCGGGCTTCAAGGGTTGCTGCATGGCATTGATTGACCCGGACAAGGCCGAAGATATTGAAGCGAGGGTGACAGCAGAGTATCTGAAAGCGTTCCCAGCACTGAATGGAAAGTATAGTTTCCATTTGTGTGAGAGTGCCGATGGCGTGGAACTATAAGGAGAGTACATAGATGAAATGTTTGATTTTGGCAGCGGGCTATGCTACACGGCTTTATCCGCTGACAGAGAATTTCCCGAAACCGCTTCTGAAAGTGGGCGAGAAATCCATCCTTGATTGGTTGGTGGATGATCTGGTGGACACCACCGACATTGACGAATTTGTGGTGATTTCCAACCACAAGTTTGCACAGCATTTTGAGGATTGGAAAAGTAATAAGCAAAAGACGCGGCCTTATGAGATTACTGTGATCGACGATGGTACAAGCACCAATGAAACTCGTCTGGGAGCAGTCAAAGATATTCAACTGGCGGTAGAAAAGCTGAATCTGGCTGATGATTTGCTGGTTATGGCTGGCGATAATGTGCTGGATTTCAGCCTTTCAAAGTTCGTTGATTTTGCCAAGGAAAAGAATACTTCCTGTGTGATGTGCCATGAGGAAAACGAACTGAAAAAGCAGCAGAAAACAGCAATCATCACGCTCGATAACTCGGATCTGATTACGAGCTATGAGGAAAAGCCAAAGGAACCAAAAGGAAATCTGGCTGTGCCGCCGTTCTACTGCTATCGTGCCTGTGATGTAAAGCGGATTCAGGAAGCTCTGGAGAAAGGCTGCGGCTATGACGCACCGGGCAGCTTTGCGGCTTGGTTGAGCAAGCAGACACCGATGCACGCTTACGTCATGCCGGGTAAGAGGTATGACATTGGCGATATTAACAGCTATGAGTATGTAAAGAGTGTGTTTTCAAAATAAAAACGCAAAGAGAGAGGAGAAAGTAATCATGAGAGATTTTAAGGATTTGAAAATTGCTGTGGCCGGAACTGGCTACGTTGGACTTTCCATTGCAACGCTGCTGAGCCAGCATCATAAGGTTATGGCAGTGGATATTGTGCCGGAAAAGGTGGAACTTATCAATAGCAAAAAGTCTCCGATTCAGGACGAATACATTGAAAAGTATCTGGCAGAGAAAGAACTGAACTTAACTGCAACACTGGATGCAAAGGAAGCATATAGCGATGCAGATTTTGTTGTTATTGCTGCTCCTACCAACTACGACAGCAAGAAGAATTTCTTTGATACTTCTGCGGTTGAAGCGGTTATCAAGTTGGTGATTGAGTATAACCCGGAAGCAATCATGGTAATCAAGTCTACGATTCCTGTTGGCTTCACTGCAAGTGTTCGTGAAAAATATCACTGCGATAACATTATCTTCAGCCCGGAGTTTCTGCGTGAGAGCAAGGCTCTATACGACAACCTGTATCCGAGCCGTATCATCGTTGGCACGGATGTAGAAAACGCCCGTCTGGTGAAGGCTGCACATATTTTTGCTGAATTGCTTCAGGAAGGCGCAATCAAAGAAAACATTGATACGCTGTTCATGGGCTTTACCGAGGCAGAAGCGGTCAAATTGTTTGCTAATACCTATCTGGCTCTGCGTGTTAGCTACTTCAATGAATTGGATACCTATGCAGAGATGAAGGGCCTGAACACTCAGCAGATCATCAATGGTGTCTGCCTTGATCCGCGTATCGGCACTCATTACAACAATCCCAGCTTCGGCTACGGCGGGTACTGCCTGCCCAAGGACACTAAACAGCTGCTCGCAAATTATGCCGATGTACCGGAAAATTTAATTGAAGCAATCGTGGAATCTAACCGTACTCGCAAGGACTTTATTGCGGATCGTGTGCTTGAAATTGCTGGTGCTTATGAAGCAAATGACAGCTGGGATGAGAGCAAGGAAAAGGAAGTCGTGGTTGGTGTTTACCGTCTGACGATGAAGAGCAATAGCGATAACTTCCGTCAGAGTTCCATTCAGGGCGTCATGAAGCGCATTAAAGCCAAGGGTGCAACGGTTATTATCTATGAGCCGACGTTGAAAGACGGTGAAAAGTTCTTTGGCAGTCTTGTGGTGAATGACTTGGATGAGTTTAAAAAGAGGAGTCAGGCAATCATTGCAAACCGCTATGATATGTGTCTGGATGATGTGAAAGAGAAAGTTTATACGAGAGATATTTTCCAGAGAGATTAAAGCAGAATAAGCAATATATTCTGACATTTTAATGGCTGGCCTAGTATGGTTTGAAACGAATTGACTAGTAACTAAGTAATCTGAGCAGAGTTGCAAAGAACGGCAATAAACAATGTACAATGTTGACCTTGAACTATAAGCATAAAATATAGTGCGCTAATAATGATCTTATAAAATTTAAATGAACAGGAATTAAAAACCGTATGAAAGTACAACTATCAATATGTATTGTTGCATACAATAATTACGATGATGTTGCGAAAGCAGTTTCGAGTCTTGAAGAATATACGCCCTCACAAATAAAAAAACAAGTGTATATAGTTGATAATAGCATGTATTCAAAAGAGCAAGAAGAAAACTTAGCTGTTTTGGACAGCGTTATTGCTAGATATGATGATGTTTGCATTATTAATGTGGGAGCAAATCTAGGATTTGGAAAAGGCCATAACTATATATTGGATGAACTTGAATCAGAGTATCATGCAATTGTAAACCCAGATATTATTTTTACGGAGGATGTTTTCTCTCCAATCATTGAATACATGAGAAATAATAGAGATGTTGGAATGTGTATTCCCAATATTACAGATGAAAAAGGAGAACGATTACAAGTTTACAGAAGGGAGCTGACGGTTTTTGATATGTTTATTCGAATGTTTTGCAAGAACCTCTTCCCAAAAAGAAACGCGATGCATACTTTGCAAGATCAGGATTATACACAACCATTTCAAGTTCCGTTTGGACAAGGGAGCTTTTTAGTTATAAGAACAGAACTGTTTAAGAAATTGAATGGTTTGATGATAGATTTTTCATGTATTTAGAAGATGCCGACTTATGCAAACGAGTAAATGAAATTTCAAAACTGATGTATTATCCAGGAGCCTCTGTCGTTCATAGGTGGGAGAAAGGATCTCATAAGAACAAGAAGTTGCTTATGTATCATATCCAATCTATGCGAAAATATTTTGAAAAATGGGGCTATAAGTGGTATTAAGGAGAAATATTATGAAACTACTTGTTATTCAAGAACAACATTTTACAAAATTACCAAATGGTCAGGTTTGGGTCGATAAGCAGTCTGATACAAAATTTTGGGAACGCTACTTAAGTGCTTTTGATGAGATAGTTGTGTGCGCTAGAATGAAGTGCGCAGATAGTTTGGGCGTAAAGGCATTGCGGTCAGATAGAAATGAAGTCTCATTTATTGGAATGCCTGATTTCAGAGGTGCAGCAGGTATTATAAAGCACTATTTCCAGATTCAAAAAGCTCTGTCTTTAGCATTAAAAGAGGCAGACTGTGTTATTTTTAGAGCGCCCAGTCCGATTTCAATGGTTTCATATGGTATCGTTCGAAGAAGCGGAAAACCTTTTGCTGTTGAATTGATGAACAACCCTTTCACACATTTTTCTCCGGGGTCAATGCATCATTTCTATCAACCAATCATTCAGAAATTTATAACAAATCAGACGAAACGTATGTGCAAAGCAGCAAACGGCGTTTCGTATGTAACAGATCATGTTCTACAGGAGCTGTATCCGTCTACAGCTAGATTAAATAATAAAGAGACAGAAAAGTATTTTGAAAGCTCTTATTCGACAATTAATATAAAGAAAGAAGACTATTTGAAAAGAGAGTGGCCGAATCAAAGGCCTACAGAAGTTGTTCTGGTTCATTCTGGAGAGATGCTGGATTATCGAAAAGGACAGGATGTTTTTATTAACGCAATTGCGGAATTAAAGGAAAAAGGCTATCCAGTAAGGGGAATTTTAATTGGCGATGGATTAATGCGTCAAGAGTTTGAGAAGATGGCAAAAGAATTAGGTGTTTCAAATGCTATTGAGTTTACAGGGTGGAAATCTGGCTTCAAGCAGGTGCAAGCAGAGTTGTTGAGGGGGCATTTTTTTGTCTTTCCTTCAAGTGGCGAAGGTTTGCCGAGATCGGTGATTGAGGCAATGGCATCTGGGCTGTTATGTTTTGGTTCAAAAATCGATGGTGTAGTTGAGCTGCTAAATGAAAAAATGCTGGTTGAGAATATGGATGGTCATGCATTTGCACAGCATATTGAACCATTTTTGGATGATTGGTCTATGGCGTGTGCAGAAAGAAACATACAATTTGAAAAGTCAAAAGAGTATGAGGCGAGTATCCTTAATAAGAGAAGATCCGAATTTTATAAAAAATTACGTAATTTAGTTGATACACAAAAATAAGATATTGATGTTATTACGCAGAGGCACGTTTTTGGAGCACTAGAAAAGGGAAAACATAAGAAAGATGAAAAGAGTTTTACAGGTCTTGGGTTCACTGCAAAGAGGCGGAGCTGAAACGATGGTAATGAATGTTTACCGTCAAATGAATCGTTCAGATCTTCAGTTCGATTTTTTACTAAAGGAAAAAGTCAATGATGGCTACGAGCAAGAAGTCAAGGCGTTGGGAGGGCACATTTTTATGTTGAAGCCCCAAAAAAATAGGCGTGAAAAATTACATAAAAAATGTGAAGGCCGTTATAGAACAGAATGGCCCTTATTGCGCGGTACATTCTCATATGAATGTAATGTCCGGCTTGATTATGTTCTCGGCTTGGTTGTCGGGAATCAATCTTCGCATAAGCCACAGTCATAGTACACGCTTTACAAATTCATTTCCGACTATTATTTTAGGAAAAACCCTTATAAAAATATTTGCTAATAAGAAGGTTGCGTGCGGGCAAAAAGCGGGAAAAGCGCTTTTTGGACAGAGCAAATTCAGTGTTATTCCAAATGGAATTAATACCGCTAAGTACTATGTCTATGATGAAAACACCCGCAGCATTTTGCGTCGAAAACTAAACATGAAATTAGACGCATTTCAAATATGTCATGTTGGTCGGTTTGTTGATGTTAAGAATCATAAGTTTATCCTTGAAGTTGCAAGGGAATTGAAAAATGATAATGTAAATTTCCAAGTGCATTTACTAGGAGATGGCGAACTCTTCGATGAAATTCATCAGATGGCTAATGAAATGAATCTTGAAGAAGTATGCTTTCATGGGAGTGTAGAGAACGTCAACGAATATCTCAAGGCATCAGACTTGTTTATACTGCCTTCTAAATATGAGGGACTTCCGGTAACATTGGTTGAAGCACAGAGTGCAGGAGTTAAGTGCTTGGTTTCGAACGGTGTTCCAACAGAAGCCGATTTCAATCTTGGATTAATGGAAGCGCTTCCCCTAGAGAAGGATATTTGGGTTACAAGGATAAAACAGTGTGTGTCTAATAAAAAAAGAATAGCGCAATCAGATATTGAAAGTGCAATAAGGAATAGAGGATATGACATTAGAGATAGCGCGAATAAGATGCTTGAAGTATATTTATAAAATCAAGGGGGAAGAGGAGTATGGGAGGTAAAAAGATAAAAGTTTGTAGACAAACCATATATGCTTTTCTGCTTTTGATGTGCCTTATAATTGCTTATGCTTATGAATCTACAATGGTCGGTTCGGGAGTTCTTCATAATATACAGTTTGTTTCAATAATAGGAACAGGCATTTTACTTTATATTATTGCTTCGTGGAAAACTGTATACTATCGAATTCTCTCCCCATATATAATTATTGTATCTACATTATATCTTACTTTATGTGGACAAAGCGTTGCATGGGCATTTGGACTTAAAGCAGGCTATAGAGACTTGAGATATGCTGCATATGGGACTGTGACGTTTCTGAACAATGAGCTGTGTCATGCATTACTCTATTCGTATTTATGTATTGTGATGCTGCATGTCGCAGTTCTTGCGTATGTTGATCCCAGTACAAAGAAAATGAAAAGAGTTGAGAAGGCATTTGAAAAAGAGAAACAAAATCAACTCAACTCAATTGACAAAAGGTTATACAAAATACTTGTTGTATTCGGCATGCTATTGATTGCTTTAACTATTGTTCCATATTTAGTGACGAATTTAAAATCGTATTCTATTATGCGAATTAAAGGGTATGGAGCACAGTACGATAGCGTTTCATATGGATTGAATTCAATTGGCGCCAAGATTGCCGATTTTTTTCCAGTTGGAGTAGTTACACTGCTTTTTGCATGGGGGAAAAAAACAGAATACAATAAAAACAATTATGAATTAAAGTGTACATTTGCTTACCTAATAGTAGGGTTGCATCTGTTCATTCAGCTGTTGCTTTCCCAAAGAACGGGAGTTATTCTGTTTACCGTTGCAATTTTATTTCTGTATTTTACAGATAAGAAAATACCAAGAAAATGGATTCTTTTTGGAATTCTAGGGTGTGCGATTCTGATGGCAGGAATGCGCATGGTTGATATGATCAGAAGTGGTTCTGTAGCAGATATATCAGACTTTTTTACGTATGTAGCAGATGATGACAATAATCCTGTTTTGGATTTTTTGGGAGATATTGGCTGGAATCTGATGACTACACTAGAGTTCCAGAAGGTAATCCCTAGCGCACATGGGTTTGGTTTGGGATCATCCTATTTAGTGTCTATGACATCAATTATTCCGAATTTGAATTTCTGGACGGTTCATCCGGCATATCAATATGGAAATATCTCCGGTTGGCTACAAGAATACTTAAGGTTTTCATTTGGAATTGGATGCACACCAGTAGCAGAATCTTATTACAATTTTGGAGTATTTGGATTTCTATTTTTTCTAATCTGGGGCAAATTCATCGCCAGCCTGAATAGGAAATTCGATTCGCCGAAATCAATATTAGATAATTATCAAGTAATTCTGTTTATGGGGATTTTGCTGAAATCATCGGTTCGAAGTAGTATGTTTGCAGTATTTAGACCTTATATTTTTTATGTGGTATTACCAGTTATTTTGATAAAACAGTATATCAAAATCGAACGCTAAAAGCATAAAGAGGTAACTATGAAAATTGGGATTTTAACGTGGCATAAGGAATGCAATCACGGTGCCGTTTTACAGGCTTATGCTTCACAGGAAATGTTAAAGAAATTAGGTGCAAATCCCGTGATGCTTGATTATATCGCAAATGATAATAATATGGATAATGCTTTTGGCAAGCGGTTAAAGCGAGCAATTAAAAGACTTAAGCCTGATGCATTAAAAGTCAGAAAAATGCTACCAGAATGGAATGATGAAAAAGTTAAAAAAATTGCAGACTTTAGAGCGGAGATGTTTGCACTAGGTGATATGTACAGTGCAGAAAAAGGACTTGATAAAGTTTTGATCGGCAGTGATATGGTCTTTGATTTTTATGAAGGATATAACCCATTCATGTACGGAAAAAACGTGAATTGTGATTATATTTTTGCGTATGCAGCATGCTTTGGATACACTACAGACGAACTGTTTGAAACTTATGAACATAAGGATGAAATCATTGCGTATATAAAGAAAATGAAGGCGTTATCTTATCGGGATGACAATACGGGGCATCTTCTAAAAAAATATTGTGGAGCGAATAATGCTGTAAAAGCGATTGATCCAGTGATGCTTTACGGATTTAAACAAGAACGCAAACTATGGGCAAAACATAACAATCGCATGCCTTATATGGTAATCTACTCTTACACATATAATATGGATACCCCGAACGAAATTCGCATTATAAAAAAGTTTGCAGAAGATAAAGGCTTGAAAATTGTTTCTGTAGGATATATCCATACATGGTGCGATGAAAATGTAAATGCCAGCCCGATGGAATTTATAGATCTTTTTGAAAATGCAGATTATATTGTGACAGACACATTTCATGGAACTGTCTTTTCGCTAACGTTTTCCAAGCAATTTGCAGTTGTAGTGAGGAATAATGCATTTAAAATTGTTGATGTTCTGGATTCCGTTGGTCTTTACAATAGGTCTAAAGATCCGCTGGAAAAACAATTTAAGGAGAGCATTGATTATAATTGCGTTGAAACTAATATAGAAAAACTCAGAAAGAGATCATTTGACTATTTAAAAAGCCAAGTAGCAGGTGACGTACAATGATTAAAAGCAAGGATGATTTAGAATACTACTTAAAATGCGACAAAGTGGCACTGAAAATTCCTTCAAATCGATTTTTTCCACGACCTTTTTTCGATTTAATCTGGAAATATGAGATAATCCTGCGAAATACAGAATACCACAAAAATAATAGCGGATTGTTTCACAAACTTTTGTACTATTATAACCGAATTAGATTAGAAAGAATGAGTGCAAAACTGTCTATTTCTATAAAGCCGAATGTTTTTGGACCAGGCTTGAGTATTGCACATTATGGCGGTATTGTTGTTAATCCAAATGCGCATATTGGAAGTAATTGTCGAATTCACGAGGGGGTTACTATTGGAGCAACAAACGGTAGTAATAGAGCAGCTTTAATTGGAGATAATTGTTTTATCGGTAGTGGGGCAAAGGTAATAGGTGAGGTAGAACTTGGCAATAATGTGACGATTGGAGCGGGAGCTGTTGTTATTAAATCTGTAGCAGATAATAATGTAACCTTAGTAGGAAATCCAGCACGTCCAGTAAACTACAATGGATCTGCCAAAAATGTGATATGCGCAACTGAAATTGTTGATGGATACCATAGAAAGTGAGGGGCTAGGCTTTGAAAAGAAACTTCATAATTACAGTTGACACCGAGGGTGACAATCAGTGGAGCATATATAACGGACAAAATATTACAACCGAAAATGCAAATTTCATTCCTCGTTTTCAGGAAATGTGTGAGGAATTTGGCTTTAAACCGGTGTATCTGGTTAATTACGAAATGGCCAATAATGATTTTCTAATGGACTACTTAAAGAAAAAACAAAAAGAAGGAGTTTGCGAAATCGGAACACATCTCCATTCGTGGTACTCTCCACCTGAGCATAAATTGGAAAGAAAATTTGAGGCTAATCCATACATTACAGAATACCCCAAGCAAATTGTTTATGAAAAAATTGACTTTATGACGAAATTGATTGAAAGTAAAGTTGGAATCAGGCCAATTGTTCATAGAGCGGGTCGTTGGGCATCAAGTGATTGTATGTTTGACATCCTTAGTGAATTAGGATACATAGCGGACTGTTCTGTTGTTTCCGGTTGCAATATGCTTAATTATCCGGGAAAAACGGTTGCATATGGATTTGATTATAGAATGTATCCCAATGAGGCTTATCTGGTAAGGGATAATTTGATTGAAATTCCAATGTCAGTTAGTCACGTTCACACCTTAGAGGGTAAGAGCATAAAAAACCGTGCGAAGAATCTTATAGTGGGTAAAGACCGTTGGCTGCGTCCTGCAATTTCCACTGTTAAGGAAATGAAGCTGCATATAGACGAACGGGTTGAAAATGGCTCTGACTATGCGGAATTCATGATTCACTCTACCGAACTTATGCCTGGAGGAAGTCCGTATTTTAAAAATTCCCGTGATGTTGAAAGGGAATATAAAGATATGAGGACTATATTTACGTATGCAGTGCAATGTGGGTTTGAAGGTATTACGATGCGGGATTATGCAAAGAAATTTCTTGAGAAATAAGTGCGAAGTTATCTGGGATCGGAGAAAATGGAATGGCGCAAAATCAAAATGCAAGTGCAAGACTAGCTAAAAACACTGTCATATATATGATTGGAAATCTTGGAAGTAAGATTCTTCAAGTGTTGATACTTCCGCTGTTGACGGCAGTATTGCTGACAGAAGAGTACGGATATTACGACCTGATTGTTACAACAATTAACTTAATCACTCCAATTGCAACGCTTCAACTGGTGGAGGCAATGTTTCGATATTTATTTGGAGGGAGTGAAGAAGAAAAGCGCGTTACGATCTCTTCGGTTACAGCTGCCTTAGTTGTAGGAATGACCATTTTAGCAGCGGTGATTGCCCTTATTCAAATGTTTGGCATTGATTTAAAGTATCCGTTTTTAATTTACTTAAATTATATTACGAATATTTTATTTGATTACATGCAAAAAATTGCTCGGTGCCAGCAAAGAAATTCGTTGGTTGCGGTATCGGGAGTAATTAACACATCGGTGATGCTGGCAGTTGAAGCTATGGCACTTTTAGTTTTCAAGATGCGAGTTGACGGTATGCTATTGGCAAACTGTGTTTCGTATTTTGTTGCAGTTCTATATTTGGAGTATAAACTCCGAATTGAGGAGTATCTTTCCATTGCTGCAATTAATGTTAAACGAGTTAAAGAATTACTTAAGTATTCATTGCCGTTGGTCCCTAATAGCGTTTGTTGGTGGGTCGTATCTGCCTGTGATAGATATGTCATTTCTTTCTTTCTTTCGATTTCTGCTAATGGCATTTATTCCATCGCCGGTAAATTCTCCCAAATGCTATCTATGATAACAAGCGTGTTTCAAATGGCTTGGCAGGAAAGCTCGATTATTGAATCTGATAAGGCCACACGTGATGAATTTTATACAAAAACCTTTGATTCATATATGAGATTTTTACTATCGGGCTATGTGGTTTTGCTTCCAATTATTCGATTAGCAATGCCATTTTTGGTTGCAGAGGAATATCGTATTGGATATTTGTATAACCCGTTACTGCTTCTCGGCGCTGTTTTTTCGGCATTTTCTCAGTTTTACGGTAGCGCTTATTTAGCATTCAAAAAAACAGGGGGAGCATTATCAACAACGATTATTGCAGCAATTATTAATGTGGCTGTTGGTGCATGCCTCATTAGTAAAATCGGATTATATGCCACTGCTCTTGGAACGACATGTGCTTTTTTAGCACAATGGCTATTAAGAGCTAATCAAATGAAGGATTACTTTAGAGTGAAAATCAATACTAAAGTTTTGAGTTTTATGGCTCCGACTATGATAGTATATTATGCCTTATATTATAAAGACAGCGTTGTATTGCATTTGACAATGCTCCTTGTCGCAAGTATTGTTTTCTGCACAGTGAATCGAGAGATGATTAGAAAAATATTAGCGACTGTAAAAAAGAAAGTTAAAAGTCAACAGTATTAAGGTGTGAAAATGAAAACAGTATGCGATGCTAACAAGTGTAACGGATGTATGGCGTGTCTCGCAGTATGTCCGCGTAAATGCATTACTATTAGAGACGACATTTATAATTACAATGCAGTTATAGACCAAACTGCTTGTATCAACTGTAACGCATGTGAAAGAGTTTGCCCTAATCTTTCGGTTCAGCAGAAAGTAAAGCCTTATAAATGGGAACAGGGATGGTCTTACAGTGATGCTCGAAGAAATGCGGCATCTGGAGGAATTGCATCTGAGATAATTCGGGCGTTTATTTCGTCTGGTGGATATGTGGCTTCCTGCTTGTTTAGAAATGGTGAGTTTGTTTTTGATATCACAAATGATCTTGATACTGCAAAGTGCTTTGCAGGCTCCAAATATGTTAAAAGTAACCCCGAAGGAATATATGAAAGAATAAAAGACAGGCTAAAATCACATAAGGTCTTATTTATAGGGCTGCCGTGTCAAGTTGCAGCGCTAAAGAATTATATAAAAGCTCAAGACAACTTATATACTATTGACCTTATTTGCCACGGAACTCCATCGCCGAGGGTTTTAAGTTATTATTTAAAAGAGCATGGAATTGATATAAATTCGGTTGATGATATTAGATTTAGAAATCATAATTCATTCCAGCTTGCATCTGATTATGCGGTTTTCAACCCAGAGGGTGTAGATGATTATTTGTTATCCTTCTATCGACATCAATCTATACAGAGAACTGTTACTCATGCAAATATGCTTCTTTTGAACGAATTAGTGATATGACATTGGGGGATTCCTGGGGAACTGTTTTTACTGACGAAATCGCCGAGGGAGTTTCTTTGATACTCATTCAAACACAAAAGGGAGAAGATTTAATAACGGGACTAAACGCCTTTTTAACAGATGTTGACATAGAAAGAGCTATAAATGCAAATACACAATTGCAAGAGCCTGCAAGAATGTCTCCATCTCGAAGCATGTTTTTAAATGCAGTAAAAAATGAGGGATCGTTTAGAATCGCAACACTAAGAGCTTTTCCTCAAATTGTTATAAAACGTTGGGTAAAAAGATTGTTGTTTAAAGTTAACCTATATCGTCCAGGGGGGGGTATAGATTAACGGTTCGTACTAAAAAAGATGATTTGGATATATAAAAGGAGATAAAAATGGAAAGGGAATTTATCGTTCTTTGTGGTGAACATTATAATCCACTGGGCATTATAAGAAGCCTTGGAGAGGCAGGGATAAAACCAATTGCAATCGTTAAGAAAAATGAATTTCAATTGACTAGTAAAAGTAAATATATCAAAAAACTGCATTTTGTAAACAGTATTGAGGAAGGTTTTAATCTTCTACTTGAAACCTATGCAAATGAAAAATGCCCGCCTTATGTATATACAGCTGACGATAAGACGATGACTCATATTGATCAACATTATGACGAAATACGTGGCAGGGCATTTTGCTTTAATGCCGGTAAACCGGGAAGAATTACATTCTACATGAATAAAGACAATATTAATCGTATTGCAATCAAGCATGGATTAAATGTGTTGAACGCTACTGTTGTGAATAAGGGAGAGATTCCATCGGGACTTGAGTATCCGATTATAACAAAACCAATTGCCTCGACCATGGGTGCATGGAAGGGAGATATGTATATCTGCAATAGCGAAAAAGACTTAAAGGAAGCGTATGGAAAAATTTTAAGCGAAAAACTGTTATTGCAAAAATATATACATAAGAAAAATGAATACTGCTTGGAAGGACTAAGTGTCGCGCACGGACAGAGTGTTGCAATATCAATTGCCTCAAGCTATAATTACATTTTGGATAATGGCTATAGTCCGTATATGACGGTGAGAAATTTTGATAAGCCGGCTTTAGGAGAAAAATTGAAAGAAATTCTAAAGGAAATAGGTTATGAAGGCATATTTGAAATAGAGTTCCTTGTAGATGAAAATGATCAACTTTGGTTTTGCGAAATTAATTTCAGAAACTCTACATGGAGTTATGCTTCGACATGTGCAGGTATGAATCTTCCTTACAAATGGGCTGAATATATGAGGCAAGGTAAGATTGATTCGGATTTTATAAAAAAAGTGCCTTCTGACTTCACGGCTATGGTAGAAGTTCATGATTATGCAAATAGAGTGAAAACAAATAAAATTAGTAAGTTGCAGTGGTTTAATGAATTGAGAAAATGCAAGTGTCGCTATTTCCTTGGAAAAAACGATTTAATGCCAGTGCTTTCAATGTTTATGCACAAGTTAGAAGGAAAAAGATAATTTTATGAAGAAAACAATAGGATTTTGTGGAGCTTGTATCGCATTTTATATTGGAGCTGGCTTTGCAACCATGCAAGAAGTAATGCAGTACGAGGCATCGTACGGAAGTCGGTATTGGATTGTTGTTTTGGTGACAGCACTTGTTTATATTTACACCAATATCTCGTTTGCAACTAATGGAAATATCAGTAAAATTGAAAGAGGCGGTGAGATTTTTTCGTTATATTGTGGCAAGAAAATTGGTGCTTTTTATGATGCATTTTGTGCGTTCTTTTGCTATATGTGTTTCATTGTTATGTGTGGAGGCGCAAATTCTACGGCAACAGAACAATGGAATCTTCCTAATGGCGTGGGTGCAATCATATTAACGATTGCTGTCATAGCAACTGTTATAATGGATCTGGACGGAATTTTAAAGGTACTCAATAAAATTGGCCCTATAATCATAGTTACAATACTGGCAATCGCTGTGATTTCAACCTTGAGACCTGTTGAGCCATTTCAGAGTGGTCTTTTGAAGATAGATTCAGGTAACTATGAAATTGCTCAAGTCGGAAATAATAATCCTGTTGCTTCAGGAGTATCGTATGCAGGCTTTGTAATTCTTTGGTTTGCGCCGTTTATATCAGAGATTGGTTCCAAAAATAAACTTGGAGATGTTAACAAAGGAATGCTGCTGTCGGCAGTTGCTATATTTGGAACGGCAACAATTTGTTGTATTGCTTTAATAGCGAACATAGATATTACGTGGAATGTTGGGATTCCAGCACTAGCATTGGCAAAAAAGATCAATCCGTTATTCGCGGTTTTTTTCGCAATTATTATATTTCTCGGAATATACACAACAGCAGTACCTTTGCTATGGGCTGGCATAAAAAAATTGTCTGACATAACCTGTTTTGCAAGTAAATATAAACTGATTACTGTTTGCATGGGGATGATTGGGTGTCTTACTTCTTGCTTTTTTCCATATAAAGGGCTACTAAATTTTTTGTATGGGCTAAACGGATATATGGGATTCCTACTGATCGTTTTTATGGTTGTTCACGATGTCAAAAGGTTTATTAAGATGAATCTGTGATATCTTACAATTGAATACACACATCAAATGTGTGTACGGATTTTGTATTTGTATTTAGGCGGGGATAAAATGAGAATAGTCCGATATAGAGTAAACACAGCCATGGATACGAAATATACGATTGCTTTGATTTCAGATTTACATGGAATGTTTCATGCAGAAATATTACAGAGTTTAAAATCTGAAAATCCTGATATCATTGCAATTGTGGGTGATTTTGTTGATTCGTCGTTGCAGGATAATTCAGAGGCTATTTCTTTTCTAAAAGAATGCGCTAATATTTGTTTTACCGCCCTTTCATTAGGAAATCATGATTATTTAATATGTGAAAATGATTTTCATATCATGAAAAATCAAGGAGTTCATGTTTTGAATGATACATGGGAGAGGTTTAATTCCGAGATTGTTCTAGGAGGGCTCACATCATCTTTTTATCATAAATGTGAACATTACGATCCTAAGGTGCCAATGAAACTGTATCCCAATACTAACTGGCTTAATCTTTTTGAAAAGCAGAATGGGTATAGGATATTATTAGATCATCATCCCGAAAATTATGATCAGTACACTAGGATGCGAGAAATCGATTTAATATTGTCTGGGCATAATCATGGTGGACAGATTCGACTGCTGGGGAAGGGGGTATATGCAAGAAACCAGGGACTATTTCCCAAATATGATGGAGGAATATTTGATAACCGCCTTATTGTTAGTAGAGGATTATCCAACACGCTGCCGATTCCGCGTTTTTGGAACCCAATAGAGCTTGTGTATATTGATTTACTTCCTAGACAAAAGACCTTATTGTAGGTAACTGATACCATCTTAGTGAGCTTAACGAGGAAATTTTATGAAATGCGTTGTTCTTTATAACAGTTGCGATAAAGAAAGATTTGAAAACATTTTGAAATGGAACGCACTGTCTTATTGTGAGTTTTGGGGCATATGTTGTGATGATTATAGTGGCGTGAACGAGATAGTGAAGAAAAAAGATGAAATAACAAAAGCTGTGCATGAATCGGATTTTATGATGGTTATAGCTGGGGAGCATGGGTATGATTCATATCCATGCCTTGACGGATTTAGGAACTGGATATCTTTTGCAATCGCGGAAAATGCAAGTTGTAGAAAGAAACTCGTCGTTGTAAAATTGCAACTTTCTAGTCCGGTTCCGATGGAAGCATATGGTATAGGTGCAGTGTGGGTGCATACTCTTTCAGAAGATTCTCTTAATCGTGTTTTTAAGAATCTTATTAGCGACGATTTAGGCTTTAAAGATTGGAAAAGTCAATTAGGAAGATAAACTGTGTGTTTTGAAGGGAGCAAGTTGAAGATGAATAAATAGGCAACGGATTATACTCCGGCTAAAGCATATATTCGTTAATTCACTCTTTGTAATAGGGAAAACTATAATGGGAAAATATTTTGGAACCGATGGCTTCCGTGGTGAAGCCGGAATTACATTAACAGCAGACCATGCTTATAAAGTGGGGCGCTTCCTTGGCTGGTACTACAATGCACTGCATGAGCGCAACGGTGATACTGATCCAGCTCGTATCGTCATCGGCAAGGATACCCGCCGTAGCTCCTATATGTTTGAGTACAGCCTGGTCGCTGGGTTAACCGCTTCCGGTGCAGACGCTTATCTGCTCCATGTTACCACTACTCCATCTGTGGCGTACATCGCTCGCGTGGATGACTTCGATTGTGGCATTATGATCTCTGCCAGCCACAACCCGTACTACGACAACGGCATCAAGCTAATCGACTGCTACGGCGAGAAGATGCCGGAAGAGACTCTGTTGCTGGTAGAGGATTACATTGACGGTAAGCTCCAGGTGTTCGACCAGGACTGGCCGGAGCTGCCCTTTGCTCATCGTGAGCATATTGGCTGCACGGTGGACTATGTGGCAGGTCGTAACCGCTACATGGGCTACCTGATTTCTCTGGGCATCTACTCTTTCAAGGGCATCAAAGTTGGTTTGGATTGTGCTAACGGTAGTTCTTGGAACATTGCAAAGTCCGTTTTTGACGCACTGGGCGCAGATACCTATGTAATCAACAATCAGCCTAATGGACTGAACATTAACAACAACGCTGGTTCTACTCATATTGAGGGCTTGCAGAAGTTCGTTGTGGAGAAAGGTCTGGATGTTGGTTTTGCCTTCGATGGTGACGCCGACCGCTGCCTGTGCGTGGACGAGAAGGGTAATGTCATCACTGGCGACCATATCCTGTATATCTATGGCTGCTACATGAAAGAGCGTGGCAAACTGCTGACCAATACTGTGGTTACGACCGTTATGTCTAACTTTGGTCTGTACAAAGCGTTTGATGAGCAGGGCATTGGTTATGCTAAGACTGCCGTGGGCGACAAGTACGTCTATGAGTATATGGCAAAGAACGGCTGCCGTATCGGTGGTGAGCAGAGCGGCCATATCATTTTCAGCAAGTATGCAAGCACCGGCGATGGCATCCTGACCAGTTTGAAGATGATGGAAGTTATGCTGGCTAAGAAGAAGCCGATGAGCGAGTTGGCGGCACCTCTGAAGATTTATCCGCAGGTGTTGGAGAATGTCCGTGTGACTGATAAGAAGGCTGCACAGAGTGATCCGGCGGTGCAAGAAGCAGTGTCTAAAGTTGCTGAGGCTCTGGGCGATACCGGCCGTATTCTAGTGCGTGAGTCTGGCACTGAGCCGGTGGTTCGTGTTATGGTGGAAGCACCTGACCATGATACCTGCCAGAAGTATGTTGATGAAGTGGTCAATGTGATCTGCGAAAAGGGATATAAGGTATAAAGTCAATGACGACTCTGGCAGTGTCCGGAGTCGTTTTGTGTAAGTGGAAAAGTATCATAGAAAAATGAATAATAGGAGGGGCAAAACCTATGTGTGGAATCGTTGGATTTACAGGAAATCGACAGGCAGCACCGATCCTGCTGGACGGTCTGTCAAAACTGGAATATAGAGGATATGACTCGGCTGGACTGGCTGTCCGTGACGGAGAAAATCTGGCACAGGTCGTGAAAGCGAAGGGGCGCCTGTCCAATCTGATCGAGAAAACAGATGGCGGCAAGGCATTGAAAGGAACCTGTGGTATTGGTCATACTCGTTGGGCGACCCACGGTGAGCCGAGTCAAACCAATGCACATCCGCATGTTTCAGGTAACTGTACCCGTTCTGGTTCCGGAACAGTGGAGTCTGAGGTCGTTGGCGTACATAACGGCATCATCGAGAACTATACCGAACTGAAAGAAAAGTTGCTGAAGCACGGTTATACATTCTATAGTCAGACGGATACGGAAGTGGTCATCAAGCTGGTGGACTACTATTATAAAAAGTACAACCTCGGTCCTATTGATGCCATCGCTAAGACGATGGTGCGTGTCCGTGGTTCCTACGCTCTTGAGCTGATGTTCCGGGATTATCCGGGCGAGATCTGGGTGGCACGTAAGGATAGCCCGATGATCATCGGCATTGCGGATGGTGAGACCTATGTGGCTTCGGATGTCCCGGCAATTCTGAAATACACTCGCAATGTGTATTACATTGGAAATCTTGAGTTCGCAAAGCTCGTTCCGGGTGAGGCACATTTCTATGACCTGAACGGCGATGAAATCGAAAAGCAGACCACTGAGATCAAATGGGATGCAGAAGCAGCAGAAAAGGGCGGCTTTGAGCATTTCATGATGAAAGAAATCCATGAGCAACCGAAAGCTGTCCAAGATACCCTGAATTCTGTGATCAAAGATGGAGCTATCGACCTGTCCGGTGTGGAAATCACCGAAGAGGAAATTAAGAACTTTGAGCAGATCTATATCGTTGCCTGCGGTTCTGCATGGCATGTGGGCATGGCTGCTCAGTATGTGCTGGAAGATATAGCGGATATCCCGGTGCGTGTGGAACTTGCATCTGAGTTTCGCTATCGCAAGATGCCAGTCAATCAGAAAGCGTTAGTTATTGTGGTCAGCCAGTCGGGTGAGACTGCGGACACATTGGCCGCACTACGACTTGCAAAAGAAAAAGGCATTACCACGATGGCGGTTGTTAATGTGGTTGGAAGCAGCATCGCTCGCGAAGCGGATAAGGTGTTTTACACACTCGCTGGACCAGAAATCTCTGTCGCGACAACTAAGGCATACAGCGCACAGCTTGCGGCGATGTATTGCTTGGCTGTTCAATTTGCAAAAGTCAAAGAAAAGATTACAGAGGAGCAGTACAGCTACTATATTTCTGAATTGCTGACCCTTCCGGAAAAAATGCAAAAAGTACTGGAAGATAAGGAACGCATCCAGTGGTTCGCAGCTAAGTATGCTAATGCACATGATGTGTTTTTTGTAGGCCGTGGTATTGACTATGCGGTTTGTTTGGAAGGCAGTTTGAAGCTGAAGGAGATTAGTTATATCCACTCAGAAGCATATGCTGCAGGCGAATTGAAACATGGAACCATTAGCCTAATTGAGCAGGGAACGCTGGTTATAGGTGTGCTGACACAGAAAGAATTGTATGAAAAAACCATCAGCAATATGTTGGAGTGCAAGAGCCGTGGTGCATATTTGATGGGCCTGACAACCTATGGCAACTATGAGATTGAGGATCAGGTGAATTTTACAGTCTATGTACCAAAAGTGGACGAACACTTTGTTGGCAGTTTGGCAGTGATTCCTCTGCAGCTGATGGGCTATTATGTGTCTGTTGCGAAGGGACTGGATGTTGATAAACCGCGAAACCTTGCCAAAAGTGTAACAGTAGAGTAAAAGCAGGAAAGTCGCTTATGTATGATCCAGAGAAAGACTATCAGCTTATGTTTGCTAGATTAAAAGATATTTGTCAAAAGAAAAATATAACAAATTACGCACTAGCAAAGGCAACAAACTTGTCAAATTCGAGCATTAGCAATTTGATGAGTGGAAAAACAAAGCCATATCTTTATACGATACTGTTAATATGCTCAGCGTTAGATATATCTATAATGGATTTGTTTGGAGATAATAAAGAAGGAAATAGCGAAGAGCAACATATTATACATACCTATCGGATGCTATCACAAGAGAAAAAGAAATTGATTAGAATTTATCTTGATATGTTAATAGAATATAATGGAAAATTGTGATTTTTGAAAAGAGTTGTTGCTTTAGAATGAGCGAGAGCATAACGGGATCGTTCATCTAAATGGGTGTGAAGTTATAACGACATATGAGATTCTTTATAACGAAATACAAACGGAATGGAAAATATGATATGCTGTTAATGGAGAAGTTTATAAACCGTGTCCTGACTTGATTCACACTAGAAAAATGTGAATCTGGAAACGCAATAAGAGAATGTACTAGTGTCAGGATGGGCATTTACCCATATGCTCTGTCAAACTTGTTTCCGTAGATGTAGTGCGGATATAAGTATGGCAGAGCATTTTTATAGTTGTCATAAGCAGGATAAAATGAATTCACTAGGAGGGGATAAAATGGATAAGACTTGTGGGATTCTCTTTTCAGGTGGACTAGATTCAAGTTTGGCTGTTTGTGAAATGATCGAAAATGGCTATGGGGCATATTTGTTTCATTACGACACAGGGGCTTTGATTTCAAATAACTTAGTTGATATTCGCTACAAAGAGTTAAAAGAGGTATATGGAAATAAGATTTTAGATATGTGCCATTATAAGATTGGAGGAATGTTTAGAAAACTAGCATTGGTTTCTATGGAGGAAGATATAAAAAAGTATAATGTTAGCCTCATATGTGTTGGATGTAAACTAGCAATGCATGTACAAAGCATTATATTCTGTAATAAATTTGAAATAACTACAATGGCTGATGGCTCTACAAAGCGACAGCAGCGGTATGGAGAACAACGAGGAATTGCATTAGATTTTATTAAAGGACTCTATGGCGAGTATGGAATCTCTTATAAAAATCCGGTCTATGAAATGGAAAAGAAAGAGATAAAATATGGTCTATTTGATCGTGGAATGACAATACAACCGTTAGAAGATACGTGCTTGTTTAGTAATACATTTTCAATAGCAGAGGATGAGGTGATAAAGCAATACTTGGATGAAAAGAAGAGCTTGTGTAAAGAACTAATAGAAAGGGGATTATCGTATGAAAAAAATAGATAAAGTTGGCGGCATCATTCTGAGAGGAAAGAAACTCTTAGTAGTAAGAAAAAGAACTAAAGATAATAGAGAAGAATATATTATACCCGGAGGAAAAAGAGAAGGAAACGAAACCGACTTTGAAACATTGAAACGAGAACTGTTAGAAGAAATTCAAGTAGAACTTTTTGAAATGCGGCCATTTGGCGGTTTTGATGACATTGCAATATTTGAAAACATTCCAATTCATATTGAGGTCTATTTTGCAGAGACGCGGGGTGAACCCAAATGTGATAGCGAAATCAAAGATTTGGTTTGGATTGATAAAAATTACACTACCGAAGGCATAAAATTGGGTAGTGTGTTGGGAAAGTTTGTGATTCCCAAATTGGTTGATATGGGGTTGATGTAATATAAATATCAAGGATTATTTGTCTGTTGGAATACCAAGTTTAGCACTATGTATTGCTCTGTACACTTTTTTGTCGAATAACTCTAAGTTTAGAGAGTTCGGAAAAAAGTTTTGGGGAACAGTAATGCTACAACTTATTGCAATCATGTTTTGCGCAGGCGCATTAGTTACGGATTTCATAATATCGAAAAGTGAAGAGGACTCTGTATTCTATAATGTAAGTTCAAAAGCGTCTAGTGTGCTTGTACTACTTTTTTTATTCTCCTATATGGCCAGTTGGATATATATGTGTAAAATTTTTTACACAATATATGGGAGCTTATATCATCTGAGGAAGAAACGTTTTATTAAATATACTAGACCTGTGGCGTGGTTTTATGAAAATTTATACATAAAACTTTTTATGAAAAAAATTATAGGGATAGAGGCGTAGTGAATTTTGATATTTTTAGTGAGAGTGGAGTTGATAGCCTAAAGCTTGAAAAGATGAAAAAAGGCGGAACGCTATTGCTTTTGTATGATGATAATGTTGATTATACAAAAATCTTGACAGACTATATTAAAGAAACTATATCTGATGGTGACACCGTTGACTATACTACAACATATAGAAGTCCCCTCGATATATGTCGATCATTCAAGGACGAAGAATTGTCTACGATTACTAAACACTTATCAATTATAGACTGCTTCTCACCGCACTATTCATTTGATGATAAAGTGGTAAAATTTAGTAAGCAAGAATTTTCGCAAAAAGGGTTTAAGTTTTTTGATGCGGAATCATTTGCCGATGTTCATACAGCGGCGAATGATTCATGGTATAGGTTTAGAAAGATTTGTAAAGCGGAAGAAAATCAATACAGAATACCACACAGAACAATATACGATACGTTGTCTTCGCTGATTGGATTTTCAAGTGAAGAATTATATTTTCTATTTATAAGGCACGTTATAGCATCGGAAAAGTCGTATGGAATGATTTCCTTATTTATAGAACCAGATTCGATAAAAAAGGAAATTAAAGCAGATTTGATAAGAATGTCAGATGTGGTAATCAAATATGGTACCGTAGGCTATGAAGTCATAAAAACGTAGTAAAGTTTGTTAGAAGAATGAAAAAGTGAGGGATATATTTCCTGATAAATATGGATTTATAATAGTCCTCGCAAACAACGACAAAGCCCGTAATGGACAAGCACAACGACTGTTCATTACGGGCTTTTACATTATTAGAATAGTATTTTAGCCAAGGGCTGTTGCATCAAATCTGAAATGGACCGGAAGTTTGAAGCACTCAATAAAGGCGTGATGCTGCGCATAGTAGTGTCGGAGGTCGTAACCCATGCGATACAGCTCCAGCAATTTGACAAGTACCAAGTTAGGATGAATCCGCTTTAAGGCGGCAATCTGCGCAGTGTCTAATCCTTGCTTTGTGAGATTATAAATCTCGTTGCTGTCCAGCATAAGATGAGATGTGAACGCATTTTGCTCATGCAGGATGATATGCTTGTCCTTGATGGCGATGAACTTTTTCATAGAGTTCACATCAGGATGCTTCAGATAATGCCCAAGGGCATAACCACATACCATCTGCTTTGTGTACTTATCAATGTGTTGGTTAATGAAAATCATGTGATCGTGCCACTGGAAAGCAAACAATCCGAGCAAGTCGTGGAAACAGTCAGTTTCGCTGACTTCCATGCCGACATTTAAGGCAATTTTCTTAATGTTTCTTGTTCCGAAATTTTGAACGAGATCGTTGGCCTGTTGATGAATTAAAAGAGAATCCATACAAATACTCCTTTCGGGGCATCTGCTGCTGGGAGCAACAGATAGGTCATTCGGTCTGGCCGCTTGATTTTTGAGTGCGAACATGCTCCGCTTCTTTTCGCAGCTTTTCTTCTTTGTGCTTGAAATAGGCTTTTTGCATTACGATCATAATACCATCCATATCTTCATCAGATAGTTCCCCGGAAGCAAACAGTTCTGATAAATCTAATGCAAGCTGTTGTGCTTCCATCCGTCCACGCTCTCCAAAAACTTTCCCGGCCTTGGCGATAAACTCATCGGAAGATGTGTTTTCGGTGTACAGGTAATTCAGGGGAACATGAAAGATGTCAGAGAGTTTCTGGTATATTTCTCGTTTTTTGGGATAGCGTTCTTCTTTTTCGTATCCGGCAATCGTTCGGGTAGTGACACCAAGCATTTTTGCTAGTTCAACCTTGGTATAGCCATTTCTTTTCCGCAAATCATAGAGTTTTTCTCCAAATTTCATGTGATTGCATACCTTTCTGGTGTGGTGTGTGTTCATCAGGTAGTAGGGGATATGTAGCGGAATCTCTGAAAATTGTTATAGAAAGTAAGTTTCCGACTTTCTTCTTGACAAGATGCCGTTAGTTGCATATAATATTGCTATATTCGATGTAATGCTTGCATTATACATGAAAAATCCAGTGATTGCAAGATGAAAGGAGCATGATTATAAGAAAGATGAAAGAAAGTTAAGTTCCGCAATAGTCATACAATAGAGGATTGGAAAAGTAAAACACTAAAAAGGAGGATGCAGTTTGGACAAAGAACAGTTTGTTGTCCGCACCGATGGTGGAGTGCGGATCGGAACCAGCGGAGTGATTGATGGCAAGGTTGTACTTCATGTGAAACAGGGAAAGAAGCAAGATTGCATCCTGCTGGAACGTCTGATAGAGAAAATCCATCATGCGGCTGCAAGTGATACCATGTGCAGCGACTTGTAAGATGGAAGCAGGCAATGGGTGTGCTGTTGCAGAAGTCTAGGTAAGCACCATGAGTAGCTGGCCAGTTCTGCAAAACGGCAGTCATGCTACAATAGAATAAAACTGTTTGATAAGAGCGATACCGCATGACGAGTATAGGCCGGAACAGAATGAGCGAATGCAGCGCAGCAGTGCACCTGCAAGTAGTTCATCCTGTTCCGGCCTTTTTGTTTTTCAAAATTTTTTGAAAAACTGTATTCCAAAACGGCTCTGCGGACTCCTATTAGTATAGGGAGTATCAGACAAATAGAAAGCAGCAAGAGGAATCTTAGATTCCCGTTCAAAAAAACGGGTGAATCTGAGACGATTTTTGCTGCTTTTTTCAGTTCACCCGGAGCCGGAAGGCAGAAAGGTGGATAAAATGCTTACATTGAAAAAGGTCAAGGAAATGGTGAAAGCACCTGTACATACCAAGCGCGTACCCTCTCCAAAGGTGCTTTTGGAAGATGGGCGGATTCTTCTGCGTAAAGAATTTGAGCACGACAGTCACCTGACGCTTTATCACAGCGGCTATGTTTGGTTTTCTGCTGGAAAGCGCAATACTGTGTTCCATATCCATGACTGCCGTGGGGACTATGCCTACGGTGCATCAAAGGGAAAGGGCGAAGTGATCAAGGAAGAATACTTTGAAAACTGCGAGTGGCATATTCGCGCACTGTTTGAGGGCGAACAGAGAGTGGAGGAATCACAGCTGAAGTGCGAGGGCGTGGGTCAAACCAAAGTGTGTGTTTCGTATCATGCCGTAGCGGAAGATTGGGGCGAGATGGCAGATTCTGAAATCAATGTTCTGGATAAATATATTGAGAAGGAAGCACTTCATGCAATGATGACGGTTCTAACGGAAAAGCAGCGTAACCTGATCTACCAGAATTATGTTCTTGACAAGACCCATCAGGAAATCGCAGATGGTATGGGAATCGCGCGTGGGTCGGTTACAAGGTCTGTCAATCAGGCACTTGAACGGATTCGCCGCAAATTTGATTTTGAAGCACATTATGAATTGGCAGTGGGAGATTTTACATGAAAAGGAAACAGCAGATGAGCAAGAATACCCGGCAAACAGAAAACATAGCAAGCGGTTCTCCTTATATCAATAGGTGCGGTGAATATACCATCGAGGCCGAATTTGCAGGCAGTAGTTCGTTGGAAAGCTGCATTGCAGCTTATCTCAATGAAAAATATCAAATTGAATAAGAATGAATGTTTCGATAATCCGTTAAAAATGAATGCATGATAAAAAAATTCAAAAAATCTTTGGGAACTGTATCCCCCAAGGCACCTTCAAATTCATATTAGTGTAAGGGTTAGAGAAGAGAACCTTACGAAGCTCCTTGAAAACTGAATAAGCCATCCCAGAGAGATACTTCTGGCACTGAATGTGCATCCTGCGCGTCTTACCAGAGAAAACGCCGCTGAAATATGGGGCAGGAACGGGCTGGGGCAGAATGGCAAAGCTCAAATAACAGCAGATACACTGCGGTGGAGCAAGGAAACGTGTTCCACCGTAGGAATGTACTGTTATTTCAAATAGTGCAAATCCAATCCGACAGACAGGGGGTGATGAATTTACATGGAGTACCCGTATTTCAAAGGTCTTGAAGCAGACCGATACAGCTTTTACCGTGTGCCGAAAGCACTGGTCAAGGCAGATCTGTTCCAGAAGATGTCCGGGGACGCCAAGCTGCTGTATGCTGTGCTGCTGGATCGTATGAGCCTTTCCATTAAGAACGGCTGGCAGGACAAGCACGGCAACGCCTACATTATCTGCACGATAGAGGAAGTTATGGACTCTATTCATTGTGCCAGACAAAAGGCGGTCAAACTGCTGGATGAACTGGAACGGGAGTTCCGGCTTATCGAGCGGCGCAGACAAGGACTTGGCAAACCCAATCTGCTGTATGTGAAAGACCTTTATGCGGGGCTTTCGCAATCGAACTACTGGAAGTATGAAAATCATACTTCCGGCGGTTTGAAAAACGAACTTCCGGGAGTTCCAAAATCAAACGGAAGTAATACTGAGAAGATGAATAAGACAGATAATAGTGAAACTGATCTTATCTATCCGGCTGAATTGCAGGAAGAAGAACAGTACCGCCGCTATTTCAAGGAAGCTCTGGAACTGGAAATTCTGGAACAGGGCTATCCAGCGGATAAAGCGGTCCTGTATGAGATTCTGGAACTGTTGGTGGAAACTGTCACCAGCAGGAAGAAGCTCCTGCGTATCTGTGGAGAAGAAAAGCCGAAGGAGGTGGTGAAAAGCCGCCTGATGAAGCTGGATTCCTCGCACATCCAGTACATATTGGAGTGCTTAAAAGAAAACAGCACTCAGATTCGGAACATCAAGCAATACCTGCTGGCAACACTCTATAACGCACCTGTGACCGTGGACAGCTATTATTCCGCACAGGTTCAGCATGAATTTGGGTGGGGCGGCAGGGAAAATAAAATTTAGGAGGACAACCCCATGAACATCGTTTTTATGAATCTGGACACGCTGCCCTCTACGCTGTGGGCGCGTGATCTGTATGACCAGATGCACATTCGCAGCGATTTCCGCAAGTGGTTTCCGCGTATGTGTCAGTATGGTTTCATCGAGGGCCGCGACTACGAGTATATGCCCCGTGTCCGGCTTCAGGATGAGGGCGGGCGCACGGTCCAGCGGTATGTAAAAGACTACCGCATCACACAGGACATGGCAAAGAAGCTCTGCAAGCTGCACCACACGGCAGTCGGTGCGGCGTACCATCGCAGCCGTTTGACTGGGATACACTGCTGGGCCTGCTGCATAAGAAGCCGCCGCGCCGGAGCAGCTACGAAGCGCAGTTGAGCGATTCGGATTCACTGGTGACGACTACGCAGATTGCCAAAGAGTACGGCTGCGGAGCCAAGGTGTTCAATCGGCTGCTGCATCTGCACGGCATCCAGTACCGGGCCAACGGCCAGTGGGTGCTGTATTCGGAACACCACGGCAAGGGCTATACGTCCAGCCTGACGTTTCGGCTCCAGCGCAGCGATGGCTCCGAGGTGGAAAAGCTGCATACGGCATGGACGCAGAAAGGCCGGAAGTTCCTTTATCACACTTTGAAGAGGCACGGTGTGCTGCCGCTGGCTGAACAGGGAGGTTAAGCCTATGAATTTCACAGACAACCCGTTTGAACGCATGATGCGCCAGCGTCCGGGAACGGACAGCGGCCATCCCTGCAAGCACTGTCGGCACAAATGGGAGTGCGGCTATCTGCTGCACCAGTGCCGTAAGAAGTTTCGCTCGGTGCTGGGGGATACCGCACCGCCTGCAGCCGGGGCAGTCCGCCCCTGATACAGCGGTGACAGATGGGAGGTGAGCATCTTGCAGGAAGAAGTCAATGAGAAAACCATCTCACTGTGCATCAAAGGAGGAAAAATCACGGCACAGATTTTGAAAGCGGCTTTGATAAAGCTGCTGGCAGAACTGAACAAGAAGAAAAAGCAGGCGAAAGGAGTAAAAGTCCAATGTAGGAAAACCGGGAAGCAGAGCATTAAAAGTCTGCAAAAGAGCGGCGCGCAGATCACGAACATCGTTGTCACAGACAATAATATCAAATCGTTTGACCGGGTAGCCCGGAAATATGGCATTGATTATAGTCTGAAAAAGGTGGAGCAGGAAGGAAAGACGGAGTATCTCGTCTTTTTCAAGGCCAAGGATGTGGATATTATGACCGCCGCCTTTAAGGAGTACACCAGCGAAACGCTGAAAAAGCAGAAACGCGAATCGGTGCGCCAAAAGCTGGAAAAGGTGAAAGCAGAACTTTCCAATCACCGCCAGCTCAAAAAAGAAAAGAAGAGGGAGCAGGAACCGACACGATGAAAAATCCGAAAACACCTGCCCAGCGTCCGCGCAAAGCACCGTCCAACCAGACGGGCGGCACGGCATGGGGCAAAAAACTGGCTGCGGAAATCAGCAGGATAGTGCAGGCAGCAGATATGAAAAAGCTGATCCTGCTGAATTTTCCGTACATCATCGCCTTTTACATGGTGGAGAAAGCCGCATGGCTCTACCGCCATTGCAATGGCGATTCCGTGGTGGACAGACTGATGGTACTTTTTATGAATTTTGGCCTGGCCTACAAAAGTGTCTTGCCCAGTTTTCACCCATTCGACCTGATGGTGGGGCTGGTCGGCGCAGCTGCGCTGAAAGCAGTGATCTACTTCAAAGGAAAGAACGCGAAGAAGTATCGGCAAGGTGAGGAATATGGCTCTGCCCGGTGGGGCAACCAGAAGGACATCGAACCTTTTATTGACCCGGTATTCGAGAACAACGTCTTACTCACACAGACCGAACGGCTGATGATGAGTGGTAGACCAAAGCATCCGAAGTATGCCCGCAATAAAAACGTCATTGTGATCGGCGGCAGCGGCAGCGGCAAGACGCGATTCTACGTCAAGCCGAATCTGATGCAGATGCCCGAAAAGGTCAGCTATGTCCTGACCGATCCCAAAGGCACAATTATTGTCGAGTGCGGAAAGATGCTCTCGGATGCCGGGTATAAAATCAAAGTCCTGAACACCATCAACTTCAAAAAATCCATGCGGTACAATCCGTTCCATTACATCCGCAGCGAAAAAGATATTCTGAAGCTGGTCAATACCATCATCGCCAATACAAAGGGCGATGGAGAAAAATCCGGCGAGGATTTCTGGGTCAAGGCCGAACGCCTGCTCTACTGCGCACTGATCGGCTACATCTGGTATGAAGCCCCGGAGGAAGAGCAGAACTTCTCCACCTTGCTGGAGTTCATCAACGCCAGCGAAGCCCGCGAGGATGATGAAGAATTTAAGAATCCTGTGGATGAACTGTTCGAGGAACTGGAACAGAAGAAGCCGGAGCATTTTGCAGTCCGTCAGTATAAGAAATACAAGTTGGCTGCCGGTGTTGTATGCTCTAAAAGACTTCTTAATCAAGCGGTTGGGAAGTCTCTTAGAACACACAACCTAAAACCGAAGAAAGGAGCGCAAGTTATGAGAAAAAACGAGAAAATCACTGCTCTGTATGAACGATTGAGCCGTGATGACTTTGGCAAAGATGATGACCAGCAGCGTGAGAGCAATTCCATTTCCAATCAAAAGGCTATGTTGGAGGAGTTCGCCGCACGGCAGGGGTTTACGAACATTGTCCATTTCACGGACGATGGCATTAGTGGTACTTGCTTTGACCGTCCCGGATTTTTGGCAATGATGAAAGAAGTGGAAGCCGGGAATGTGGAGTACCTGTGTATCAAGGACATGAGCCGCATGGGTCGTGACTATCTGAAAGTCGGTCAGATTATGGAAATCCTGCGTCAGCGTGGCGTGCGCCTTATCGCCATCAATGACGGCGTGGACAGCGCCAGAGGGGACGATGATTTTACCCCTTTCCGCAACATTATGAACGAATACTACGCCAGAGACACCAGCCGTAAAATCCGTTCCACTTTTCAATCCAAAGGCAAGTCCGGCAAGCACCTCACAGGCACGGTTATTTACGGCTATCTCTGGAACGAAGCCAGAGACCAATGGTTGGTTGACCCCGAAGCCGCCGAAGTGGTAAAGCGTATCTTTTCCATGACGATTGACGGCTACGGTCCGTATCAGATCGCCAGCAAGCTGAAAGAAGAAAAAATCCTCATTCCGTCCGCTTACCTTGCCCGGCACGGCGAGGGTGTGAATAAAAACAAGACTTTCAAAGATGTGTACGGCTGGGGTTCTTCCACCATCTGCAACATTCTTGAAAAGCGTGAATATCTGGGACACACCATCAACTTCAAGACCCGAAAGCACTTCAAGGACAAGAAAAGCCATTATGTCCCGGAGGACGAATGGACGATTTTCGAGAATACCCATGAAGCTATCATTGACCAGCAGACCTTTGACCTTGTGCAGAAAATCCGTGGGAATGTCAGACGCTACCCGGACGGCTGGGGCGAAGCAGCTCCCCTCACAGGCTTGCTTTATTGTGCCGATTGCGGCGGCAAGATGTATGTCCACCGCACCAACAACGGCAAGCGCATTTCTCAATACACCTGCTCACAGTACACCAAAGTTCCTTGCGGAACGCTCTGCAAGACCCAGCACCGTATCAATGAAGATGTGGTACTGTCCCTTGTCTCGGAAATGCTCAAAGCCATTGCCGAGTATGCGAAGCATGACCGAGCCGAGTTTGTCCGTGTGGTGCAGGAAGCGCAGTCCAGCCAGCAGACCACAGAGGTCAGGAAACAGCGGACACGCCTTGCCACAGCAAAGCAGAGAGTTTCCGAGCTGGAAGTCCTGCTCTGCAAAATCTATGAGGACAACATTTTAGGAAAGCTGTCCGACAGCAGATACGCCACTCTGGACGCTCAATACGCAAAGGAGCAAGCCGAGCTTACCGCTGAAATCTCTGCTCTGGAAAAGGCTGTCAAGAGCTATGAAACGCACGAAAAGGACGCTGACCGTTTTATCGCTCTGATTGATAAATATGAGAACTTCGACAAGCTGACCATTGCCATGCTCAACGAGTTTATCGAGAAAATCCTTGTGCATGAGCGTGACCGCAAAGGCAGTATACAGACCACACAGGAGGTCGAGATTTACTTCAATTTTGTTGGGCGATTCGTTCCCCCGGCGTTTGGAGAAGTGGAGCTGACCCCGGAAGAATTAGAGGAAATCCGCAAGCGTGAGGAACGCAAGGACAGGCTTCATCAGAACTACTTGAAGCGGAAAGCCAGCGGAGCGCAGAAGCGATACGAGGACAAAATCAAGGGGAGAAAAAAGGCAGAAATCGAAGCCAAGAAAGCCGCCATTCGTGCGGAGGACATTGCAAAGGGAGTGTTCGTCCCTGTCAGCAGTTTACCGCAGAGAGAGCCGATGAAAGGAGTGCAATCAGCATGAATATCACTTACACACAGAACGGAGATTATCTTATCCCGAACATCGTTATCCGCAAGACAAAGCCCCTCGGACACCACGGCAGACTTCGCAAAGCATATTTGGAAATGCGCCGCCCGATACTGTTCAATGAGCTGGTGCTATCCGACAAGCTCTTTGAGCATTGCGCCGAGATTGACGAAGCGGCACGAAACCGCATGGAGCTGATCGTGCGGTCACTGGCAAAGCAGTACGGCGTGACCGAACAGCTGAAAGCCGAAAACCAAATGGAATGGGTGCGGCAGATGAACGCTTGCAAGGCACAGGCAGATGAGATTGTGAAAGCGGAATTGATTTATGATTGAGTGAGAAAGTCCGGGCAGAAAACCGTCCGGACTTTTCTCATACAGTCCAAAGTTGCGGTAGAATTGTTCACAAGTTTTATGGTATAATTTGAATACGAAATTGAGAAACAAATCGGAATTTGAGGAGATAGAATAGTGAGAACATATGTGAATAAAGACGAACTTAAAAACGAGATAAATAAAAGCTTTGCAAAGTATATATCAGAATTTAATGATATTCCAGAATCCTTAAAAGATGAGAGAATTGATGAGGTTGATCGAACTCCTGCAGAAAATCTTGCTTATCAGGTTGGATGGACAGCGCTCATTCTTAAATGGGAAGCAGACGAAAGAAAGGGTATTCAGGTCAAAACTCCCTCTGATAACTTTAAGTGGAATCAGCTTGGTGAATTATATCAGTGGTTCACAGATACATATGCGCACCTGTCACTGCAAGAGTTGAAAGATATGTTGAATGAGAATATCAATTCTATTTATGCAATGATTGATTCGCTAAGTGAGGAAGAATTATTCAAACCACATATGAGAAAATGGGCTGACGAGGCAACTAAAACAGCTGTCTGGGAAGTATACAAATTCATACATGTTAACACAGTTGCTCCATTCGGAACCTTTAGAACTAAGATTAGAAAATGGAAAAAGATAGCACTATAACTTCAAGTTTGTCGAGAAGTTAAGCCGGAGCAAATCCCTTTAGGAACTAAAGGGCGCACTTCTATACTCTCCTATCGGGAGTATCGTGCGTCCTGCGGAGCTTCATTCTCCGTCAGCAGAAGAAAACTGCTTGACCGAGAATGTTGCGTCACTTCGTTCCGTCAAGGTGGCTACACCCCCTTGCGCCGCTAAAGCGGCTATCCCTTGTGGACTTGCCGTCCGCAAACAGCATAAAATGCTGTTCGCCGCCAGCAAGTTTGAAAAACCGAATACCGAAAATCAGACCGTTGACTGGTCGCAATGTGCGAAAAGTTGACGGTCTTTTTTTATCCCAAAAATCAAAAAAGGAGGTCAATCACAATGACAAAACCGAAAACTCTTGAACAGCTCCGAACCGAAAAGGAACGAGCCGAGACGCAGCTTGCACAGGAACAGCACAAGCTCAACCGTCTTGAGAACAGAAAGAAGTATCTGGAGAAAGGCGAACGCAAGAAACGCACCCACCGCCTTTGCAATCTGGGCGGCACGATTGAGAGCCTTGCCCCGGAGGTCAAAGATCTCACACGCACCGAAATGACAGAGCTGATGGAACACATCTTTTCTCTGTCCGAAGTCCAGCGAGCCGTCCGTCACATGGCGATTACCCACATCAACAAAGCGAACGTAGGAAAGGAGTTGAAAGCCGATGGCACTATTTCATCTGAGTGTCACGCAGACTAAGCGAAGCGCAGGACAGTCCGCTATCGCTTCTGCTGCCTACCGAGCCGGGGAGCGATTGTATAGCGAGTATTACGGCGAATACAGCGACTACACCCGCAAGGGCGGTGTGATCTGCTCCGACATTCTCCTGCCGTCCCATGCGCCGCCAGAATACGCAGACCGCCAGACGCTATGGAACGCCGTGGAAAAAGCCGAGCGAGGAAAGAACGCCCAGCTTGCATACAGCTTTGACATTGCCTTGCAGAATGAATTTTCCCTTGAGGAAAACATCGCTCTTGCAAGGCAATTTTTATTGGAGAACTTTGTGAGCCGGGGCATGGTGGTTGACTTCGCCGTACACCAGCCAGACCGGGAGGACGGCGGCATACCAAACCCGCACTTCCATGTTCTTTGCCCTATCCGTCCCATTGAGCAGAACGGCAAATGGGGCTAAAGCAACGCCGGGTGTACGAGCTGGACGAGGACGGCAACCGTATCCGGGACGCAGACGGAAAGTTTGTGTTCAACGCCGTTCCCACTACCGACTGGGGCAGTCCCGAAACGCTGGAACACTGGCGGCAGACATGGGCGGAGCTATGCAACGCCAAGTTTGCAGAAAAGGGGCTTGACGTTCGTATCGACCACCGGAGCTATGAGCGTCAGGGCGTGGATTTACTTCCCACCGTCCATGAGGGCGCAACCGTCCGGGCAATGGAGAAGAAAGGCATCCGCACCGAGAAAGGCGAGTTCAACCGATGGATAAAAGCCACCAACGCCGTTATCCGTGACATCAAAAAGAAAATCTCTCTCCTGTTCGATTGGATTGCCGAAGCAAAAGCGGAACTTGCCAAGCCACAGGCACCCGACCTTGTTTCTCTGCTGAACGCCTATTACACTCAGCGCAAAGCCGGTGCTTATTCCCAGAAAGGCAAAATCAGCAACCTAAAGGAGATGAACGAGACTTTCAATTATCTCCGGGCAAACGGCATTTACACCCTTGAAGATTTGGAAAGCCGTGTCAGCGAACACAGTGCTGCCACAGGGAGCTTGAAGAAAACGCTGGACGAACAGACCGCCCGAATGAAAGCAATTAAGCAGCTCTATGACAGCTCCGCTGCTTTCCAGAGCTTGAAGCCTGTCTATGACGGCTTGCAGAAAATCAAGTTTGAGAAGCCCAGAGCCAAGTACAAGGCAGAGCATGAAGCGGAACTGAAACAGTTCTACGCCGCCAGACGCAAGCTGACCGGAGAGTTCCCGGACGGCAAGGTGGATATGAAAAAGCTGACCGAAGAGTATGACGAGCTGGAACAGGCGCACAACACCACCTACGGCGAGTTTAAGGCTGTCAGAGACGATTTACACCGTCTTTGGAAGGTCAAGTCATGTGTAGATACTGCCGCCCGATTTAACGAGCGTACAGAGGAACAAATGCACCAAAATCGACCCCAAACACGACAGAAAAAGGAGGAACTATCCCGATGAATTACACCCAAGCACAGATTGACCGGGCGAACGCCGTCAGTCTGGAAGATTTTCTCCGCACACAGGGAGAGACACTTATCAAAAGCGGACGGGAATACCGCTGGAAAGAACATGACAGCCTGACAGTCCGGGGAAACAAATGGTTTCGCCACAGCCAGAGCAAGGGCGGCTATCCCATTGATTTTGTCATGGAGTTTTACGGAAAATCCTTTCCCGAAGCCGTCCAGCTCCTGACCGGCGAAAGCGGCGAGGGGCAGACCGAAGCCAGCATAGCACCGCCCACAGCGTTTCACTTGCCCTTGCACAACAGGACAGCCGACAGAGCAATCCAATATCTCACAGAAAGCCGAGGTCTCAACAAAACGTTTGTTGAGGCTTTTCTTCTTTCCGGGGATATTTACGAGGACGCAAAGCGGCACAATGTTGTGTTTGTCGGCAGAGACCGAAGCGGTACGCCGAGATACGCCCATGTGCGAGGAACGGCAGACTCATTCAGACAGGACATTGCCGGGTCTGACAAATCCTATCCGTTCCACTATGAGGGAAACGGCAACCAGCTCTTTGTCTTTGAAGCACCGATTGACCTTTTGTCCTTTATCTGCCTTTATCCGCAGGACTGGCAGACAAGGAGCTACCTTGCCCTGGGCGGCGTTTCAGGCAAAGCCCTTGACCGTTTTCTTTCTGAACGCAAGGACACCAGAAAAGTGTTCCTCTGCCTTGACAGCGACACCGCAGGAAGTGAAGCCTGCACCCGGCTGGCACAGGACATTCCCGGCGAGATCGCCGTCATTCGCCTTGTCCCGGCAAGGAAAGACTGGAACGATGTTCTCCGTCAGCAAGGGGACATTCCCAGCCGCAAATTCATAGCCGAGACAATCACGCTGCGAGAGCTGCCCACCGCCCAGCCTGTCCCCATGCTCCGCATGGCAGATGTGGAGCTGACGAGCGTGGATTGGCTATGGTTTCCGTATATCCCCTTTGGAAAGCTGACGATCATACAGGCAACCCCGGCGAGGGCAAGACCTACTTTGCCATGCGTCTTGCGGCGGCTTGCACCAACCGAAAGCCCTTGCCCGGTATGGAAACCCTTGAGCCGTTCAACATCATCTATCAAACCGCCGAGGACGGTCTGGGCGATACGGTCAAGCCCCGATTGATGGAAGCAGACGCAGACCTCGAAAAAGTGCTTGTCATTGACGATAGAGACACGCCGCTGACCCTTGCCGATGAACGCATAGCAAGGGCAATCCGGGAAAACAACGCAAGGCTGGTTATCATTGACCCGGTACAGGCGTTTTTGGGCGCAGATGTGGACATGAACAGGGCAAACGAGGTGCGCCCGATATTCCGCAGTCTGGGAGACATTGCACAGGCTACCGGGTGCGCTATCGTGCTGATTGGACACCTGAACAAAGCCGCAGGAACGCAAAGCACCTACCGGGGATTGGGGTCTATCGACATTACGGCGGCAGTCCGCAGTCTGCTTTTTATCGGCAAGCTGAAGGACAGCCCCACAACGAGGGTGCTTATCCATGAGAAAAGCTCCCTTGCGCCGCCCGGACAGTCCCTTGCATTTTCTCTGGGAGACGAGAAAGGCTTTGAGTGGATAGGGGCTTATGACATTACCGCTGACGAGCTTCTTGCCGGGACGGACACCGCTAAGACCGAGAGCAAGACCGCACAGGCGCAAATGCTCATTCTGGAACTGCTTGCGGACGGAAAGCGTATGCCGAGCGCAGAGCTGGAAAAGGCAGTCAATGAGCGTGGGATTTCCTCACGCACCATGAGAACGGCAAAGAGCCGTATCGGGGACAGGCTTGTGACCGAGAAAGACGGCACAGCATGGGTCTGCTATCTCCGAGACTGACAACAGGAACACGGCAAGCGTGGCAAAGACGGCAAGGTTTTTATAGATACCTTAATGTTGCCGCCTTGCCTTGTTCCCTCATACTGACACCGCCCGATGATGAACAGTCACCGGGCATTTTTCATTTACAGGAGGATTTTGAATGAACAATACCGCAACCAACAGCACCCCTTGCCCGACTGTCAGAAAGCAGATCGGCAAGACAACCTATATCGTCCGTGTCCATTTCAGCGAGACCGCAAAAGAGACGATGGAGGACAAAATCAAGCGTCTGCTCCGTGAAGAAGTCCGCAGAATGTGACTTCTTTTTGAATTTGATGAAAAAGTCCTTGACTTTTCGTCTCTGGCAAAACGGCTAAGTCGATTCTGATTTCCTGTGGTGCCAGATTAGCCCCATTTGACATTGCGGAGCTGCGTGACCTGATGGCCTACGATGAAATGGAACTGGATTTGCTGGGGGATCGCCGCACGGCCTTGTTCGTTATCATTTCCGATACGGACGATACATTCAATTTCGTGGTGTCTATCATGTACACCCAGCTTTTCAATCTACTTTGTGACCGTGCAGACGATCAATGCGGAGGTCAGCTAAAGTATCATGTGCGGCTGCTGCTCGATGAGTTCGCAAACATCGGGCTGATCCCGAAGTTTGATAAGCTGATCGCCACCATCCGCAGCCGCGAGATTTCGGCATCCATCATCCTGCAATCTCAGAGCCAGTTGAAAACCATCTACAAGGATGCCGCAGAAACCATCATCGGTAACTGCGACACCATGCTGTTCCTCGGCGGCAAGGAAAGTTCGACGCTCAAAGAAATTTCCGAAACGCTGGGAAAAGAAACAATCGACCTATATAACACATCCGATACACGCGGTCAAAGCCCATCCTTTGGTACAACCTACCAAAAGACCGGAAAGGAGCTTATGAGCCGGGACGAGCTTTCTGTCATGGATGGCAGTAAGTGCATCCTGCAGCTGCGCGGAGTCAGGCCATTCCTGAGCGACAAATTCGACATTACCAAGCATAAGCGGTACAAGGAGCTTTCGGACTTTGATAAGAAGAATGCTTTCGATGTAGAACGCTATCTGAAGCACGAACTCAGGCTGCGGATGGATGAAGAATTTGATTGCTACGAGGTGGATGTGTCCGAAGAAAGCACAGCATAGGAAGGAGGTCATTATCCGAAGTAAATTCGCCCGCCCGCCTGTCCGGGCAGACCCCGTGGCAGGAAATTCACCCGACTAATCTCTACATTTTGCGATTCCAAAAGGCTGATTTTTTATGAAAATGAAAGGAGAAGCCAGCATTGCAGGAAGCAGGCAGCACCGAAGATGTGCCAGCCTGTTTTTCTTTTGGAATCGTGTATTTTATCATTGCTGCAATCTGGCGAAACAACACTATGGAATTCTTTAATCAGGCTATTACCGTTCTGCAGACTCTCGTTGTTGCCATCGGCGCGGGCCTTGGTGTTTGGGGCGTTGTGAACCTCATGGAAGGGTACGGAAACGATAACCCTGGCGCAAAGTCGCAGGGCATGAAGCAGCTCATGTCCGGCGGCGGTGTCATTCTCATCGGCACCCAGCTGATCCCGCTGCTCTCTGGTCTGTTCGGCTAATCAACAAGCGATAGGAGGAAAACCCGCCATTGTTCGATAATATTTTCGCAGCAATCGAAAAATGGATGAGGGAACTTCTTTCCGGCATGGTGGAGTCCAACCTGAGTACGATGTTCACAGCAGTCAACCAACAGACCAGTGAAATCGCTGCTCAGGTCGGGCAGACACCGCAAGGGTGGAACAGCAGCATTTTCAGCATGATCCGTAACATTTCGGATTCGGTGGTGATCCCCATTGCGGGAATCATCATCACGCTGATCCTCTGCTACGAACTGATTTCGATGCTGACGGAACGGAACAATCTGCACGATGTAGACACTTGGATGTTCTTCAAGTATTTCGTGAAGATGTGGATCGCGGTCTATCTCGTCAGCCATACGTTCGATATTGCAATGGCGGTATTTGACATTGGACAGTCGGTGGTAAATTCTTCCTCCGGCATTATCCGTGGCAATACCGCCATTGATATTAGTTCTCTTTCCATGCAGATGCAGGCGGCAATGGCAACAATGGCGATTGGCGAACTGGTGACGCTGGCATTGGAAACCCTTGTTGTAAGCTGGTGTCTGAAAATTCTGTCGGTGGTTATCACGGTAATTATGTACGGCAGAATGATAGAAATATACCTCTACACTTCGCTTGCTCCGATTCCATTTGCAACTATGAGCAACCGTGAATGGGGTCATGTGGGTACGAACTACTTCCGGGGGTTGTTCGCTTTGGCATTCCAGGCGTTCCTGATGATGGTCTGCGTGGCGATCTATGCAGCTCTCATCGGCAGCATCCGGGTATCTTCGGATATTCACTCGGCTCTGTTCGGCACGATGGCCTACACGGTGATTCTTTGCTTCTCGCTGCTCAAAACGGGAAGTCTGTCCAAACAGATCTTCGGCAGTCACTAAATCCGGGAAAATCCAATGAAAGGAAAAGACAGCAGACAACGCCGTTTCCCGGCGGTGGTCTGGCTGTTCTGGTAATCAATGGCCTATGTAACGATTCCCAAAGACCTTTCCAAAGTGAAAAACAAGGTCTTTCTGAACCTGACGAAACGCCAGCTCGTGTGTATGGGTTTCGCGGCAGGAATTGGTGTTCCGTTCTACTTTCTCATGCGCGGTACGCTTGGAACGAGCAATGCGGCGGCAGGCATGGTGCTCCTGATGCTGCCGGAGTTTTTCTTTGCGCTGTACGAGAAAAATGGGATGCACCTTGAAACCATCCTGACGAATTTCATCAGCGTCCGATTCAAACGCCCTGCGGTACGCCGCTATGAGGTCGAAAACCTGTATGGCAGGGAACTGGAAAACGCAGCACCGATCCAGAAGAAAGGAGGCATTCTTGGTAAAAAGTGAACCGAAGAAGAAACTGCCCCTCGGCGGCTTCTTCCAGAAGTTCTTCCGCAAGCCCGAAAAGAGTGAAAAAGAGCAGCGGCTCACCGTGCAGCGTTCCATTCCATATCTGGAAATGGGGCGCGACGGTATCTGCCGGGTGGAGGAACATCTGTATTCCAAAACCGTCCGATTCTACGACATTAACTATCAGTTGGCGCAGAACGAGGACAAGAACACCATCTTTGAAAGCTGGTGCGACTTCCTCAACTACTTCGATGCCAGTATTCGCTTTCAGTTGTCGTTCATCAACCATAAGAGCGATATGAGCGAGTACAACAAGGTCATTCAGATCGAACCACAGCACGACCAGTTCGATGATGTGCGTATGGAATATGCGCAGATGCTGAAACAGCAGCTTGCCAAGGGCAATAACGGTCTGGTTCGGACGAAGTACATCACGTTCAGCATTGAAGCAAAGAGCGTCCGGGAAGCAAAGCCCCGGTTAGAGCGTATCGAAACCGATATTCTCAACAATTTCAAGGTGCTGGGCGTGAAAGCCTATCCGCTGAACGGCGTGGAACGGCTTCAGATCATGTACGAAACCTTTCATCAGGAGGAACAGCAGAAGTTCGATTTCAGATATGACCGCATCCTGCAGAGCGGCATGACGACCAAAGACTTCATTGCCCCGACCAGTTTCCTGTTCAAGAGCGGCAAGGACTTTATGATGGGGGACACCTATGGTGCTGCATCCTATCTGAACATCCTTGCCCCAGAACTGACGGATAAGGTGCTGGCCGAGTTTCTGGATATGGACAAAAATCTGGTGGTCAGCATCCATGTGCAGTCGGTAGACCAGTTGAAAGCAATCAAACTTATCAAAGGCAAAATTACTGACCTGGACCGTATGAAAATTGAGGAACAGAAGAAAGCTGTGAGATCTGGTTATGATATGGAAATTATTCCGAGCGACCTTGCAACTTATGGAGGCGAGGCCAAAAAGATTCTGGATGATCTGCAGAGCCGTAATGAACGTATGTTCCTTGTTACGGTGCTGTTCCTCAATACGGCCAAGACCAAACAGGAGTTGGATAGTGCTGTGTTTCAGACTGCTGGTATCGCTCAGAAGTTCAACTGTACGCTGAACCGTCTGGATTATTTGCAGGAGCAGGGCCTTATGAGCAGCCTGCCGCTGGCAAATAATCTCGTTCCCATCAAGCGCGCACTGACGACCACTTCCACCGCAATATTTGTCCCGTTTACGACACAGGAGCTTTTCATGGAGGGCGATTCCCTCTATTACGGTCTGAATGCAGTGTCCAACAACATGATTATGGCAGACCGGAAGCAGCTGAAAAATCCGAACGGCTTAATTTTGGGTACACCGGGCAGCGGTAAAAGTTTCTCGGCAAAGCGTGAAATTACAAACGTGTTTTTCACCACAACGGACGATATTATCGTTGCAGACCCGGAGGGAGAGTATTATCCGCTGGTGGAAGCGTTGGGCGGTCAGGTCATTCATATCTCGTCCACCAGTAAGGACTACATCAACCCGATGGACATCAACCTCAATTATGCGGACGATGATAACCCATTGGGTATGAAATCGGACTTTATTCTTTCCCTGTGCGAACTTATCATGGGCGCACGGGATGGCATGGAGCCGGAAGAAAAGTCGGTCATTGACCGCTGCCTGCCGCTGGTCTACCAGAAATATTTGAACGACCCGAAGCCAGAGAATATGCCGACGCTCGGTGATCTGTACGACTGCCTGCGGGAACAGAAGGAACGGCAGGCGCAGCGTATCGCCACGGCACTGGAAATCTACGTCAATGGTTCGCTGCGTGTGTTCAACCATCAGACGAATGTGGAACTGGATAACAGAATTATCTGTTTCGATATCAAGGAGTTGGGCAAACAGCTGAAAAAGCTGGGTATGCTCATCGTCCAGGATCAGGTCTGGAACCGTGTCACCATCAACCGCAACAGCAAAAAGAACACCCGGTACTATATAGACGAGTTCCACCTCCTGCTGAAAGAGGAACAGACCGCAGCATACAGCGTCGAAATCTGGAAGCGGTTCCGAAAATGGGGCGGTGTACCGACAGGAATTACGCAGAACATCAAGGATTTGCTGGCCAGCCGAGAAATCGAAAATATCTTCGAGAACAGCGATTTCATTTATATGCTGAATCAGGCATCCGGCGACCGGCAAATCCTTGCAAAGCAGCTGAATATCTCGCCGTTCCAGCTGTCGTATGTGACGAACAGCAACGAGGGTGAAGGGCTGCTGTTCTACGGCAACACGATTATCCCATTCAAGGATAAGTTCGACACTTCGCTGAAACTGTACAGCCTGATGACCACGAAGCCCAATGAGATGGGAAAATATAAGGAGAAAAAAGAAGCATGAACACATCGAATATTTTTGACCGACTGAGCCGCAAAATTCATCATCACTCTGACATGGAGCCGCACGAAAGCGATTCCGGCCCGCCCTTTGGTGAGGTGGAGCCGCTCAACTTCCACGATGAAGAATCGGTAGTGCATACGGTGCTGGAGGACTTTTACGCCGTTGGCACACTGGCCGATGAACTGACTGACGGCTTTCACATGGAAGCCCACGGTTATCTGGACCGTGAGGAAGTGAATGCCCGTCTGATCGCCTTTGCCCGGAAGCTGGAACAGGTGCTTGATAAGTGGGAAACCCACGCAGCCCTGATCGCATGACGGTTCCAGCCGGAAGGAGGTGATTTCCATAGCAGACAAAAAATTTCGGGGCAGAGATAAAATCGTCCAGAAAATGACCAAAGACGGTCTGGTGGATGAAAACCTCCGCACCGGGGAACAGAAGTCCGCAACCGCAGCAGAAAAGCCGGAGCAGGAAGATTCGGCAAAGGAAACTTCGGAAAAAGAAACAGATGAACAACCTATCGTGGAAGAAGAACGGTGCATGGATGCCGAGGACGAGGAGGATGTACCCCGGCATCACAGCACCGCCAAGCAGAGCGCAGACTATTATAAAGCCCATCAGGAGGATGGGAAGCCGAAGGATGCGCCTGCGGAAGCGAATGCAGAGCCGCCCACAAAGAAAGGCCGACTTTCTTTTGAGGATGAAAAAGGCGGCATTGTCCGTGGCATGGGGATGGGCGTTAAGAAGGTGGCCAAGAAAGGAGTGGATACCGCCACCGGGTTCGCCCATCAGAAAGTACATCAGGTAGAAAAGGACAATTCCGGCGTGGAAGCTGCTCACAAGTCGGAAGAAGCCGCCGAACGCCTGCACCACTTTGTCAAAGGCAGAAAAAAGCCCAAAGACAAATCTGCCAGAGCGGAGAAAAGAGGTGGCGAGGATCAGAAATCCAGCCGCCTGAAATTTTCCGAGAGCGAGGGTGGTACGGTGGAAAATGCAGCAGAACCGTCGCTGAAAAAGAAACAGCCCCAGCCACCGCCGACTGCCGCAGGAGGTGAATCAAAAACAGTCGGTGCGAAGTTTTACCAGAAAAAGCAGTATAAGGATGCCTATGCAGCCGCCAAGCGCGGCCAGAAAGCCGGAACTGCTGCCAGCAAGCAGGCAGCAGCGGCAACCAACACCATTACGGAGAAAGCGAAAGCGGCGGTGCAGGAGATCGTCGTGCAGCATAAAACTTTGTGGGTTGGTATTGGTGTGGGTATCCTGCTGGTGATGGTCATGCTGGGGGCCTTTTCAAGCTGTGGTGCAGCGATTCAGGGAACGGGCAGTACCTTTGTGGGAACGACCTACCCCAGCAAGGATGCTGACATGAAAGGCGCGGAAGAAGATTATCTGGAACTGGAAAAGGAACTGGATAAGCAGATCCGGCAGATGGAATCCACACATCCGGGCTATGATGAATACCGCTATCAGCTGGACGAGATCGGCCATGACCCGTATCAGCTGATTTCTCATTTGACGGCAGTTTATGAGCAGTTCACCAGAGGACAGGTCAAGCCTGTTATCAAGGAACTGTTCAAGCAGCAGTATCTCCTGAAAGTGTGGGAAACTATTGAGATTCGCACTCGCATGGAAATCAGAGTAGGGGTTCGGCCAACGATTGACGCTTTTGGAAATGTCAGCATGGAAACCTATACCTATCAGGAAGAAGTGGAGTATGAGTATAAAATCCTCAATATCCTGCTGAAAAATAAGGGTTTCGATACCATCGCGCGGAAGAATATGAACCGGAAGCAGACCGGGCGATACGATGCCTATAACCTGACCTACGGCAACCGCCCTGAACTGTTCGGCGCAGGATCACCGACTTACAGCGGCGGAACAACGGGCAGTATCGGCACAGGTGGTGGTGCTGGTGGCTCCGGCGGTGGCTTCAAGTACGACATTCCCTCGGAAGCCCTTTCGGATGAAAAGTTCGCAAGGATGATTGAGGAAGCCGAAAAATATCTCGGTATGCCGTATGTGTGGGGCGGAAGTTCCCCAAGCACCAGTTTTGACTGCTCCGGCTTCGTTTGCTGGGTCATCAATAACAGCGGCAATGGGTGGAGCGTTGGGCGTACAACAGCCAACGGCCTGCGCGGGAAATGCAGCTATGTTTCCCCTGCGGATGCACAGCCCGGTGACTTGATCTTCTTCGAGAAAACCTATAACACCGTTGGCGCATCGCACGTTGGAATCTATGTCGGCAATGGCATGATGATCCACTGCGGCGACCCCATTTCCTATACCAGCATCAATTCGACCTACTGGCAAAGCCACTTTTTAGGCTTTGGCCGTATCAACTGAGAGGAGGAACGATGGGCAAAAAATTACAGAAATATCTGGATGAAGCCGAAAAGACAGAACAGCAGATCGCGGAACTGGAAGAACGGCTGAGAACCATCCGGGCAGCACAGAAAAAGGAGGAGGACAGCGAGATCATCCGTGCCATCCGCAGCACCAAGATGGGCGGGCGCGAACTGCTGGCTTTGCTGGACAACATTCAGGCAGGCAATGTGACGTTCCTGACCGCTGTAAACAACGCTTCGGAGGAAGCAGAAACGGAGGAAGCGATTGAAAAAGATGCTTAAACGGCTGGGTGTTGTTATCCCCAGCACAATTCTGACCCTGCTGATGGCGGTGGGCTTTTCGACCCCGGCCTTTGCCTTTGTGGACACCACTGAGGTGACGGAGGAACCGACACAGGTGATTGAGGAGCAGAGCCGACGGAGGAAGAAAAGATTCCGTTTACCATCGCAGGCAACGGCGAGGTAGAGGACAATATCGTGGATGACCCCAGCAAGGAGTTCTTCACGGTCAAGACCAAGGGCGGCAACACATTCTTTCTGGTGATTGACCGGGCGCGGAACAGCGAAAACGTCTATATGCTCTCGATGATCGACGAGTACGATTTGCAGGAGTTTCTGGATGATGAAGAGCGGAACGGCCAGCAGGAAGAAGAAACGCCTGCGGTAATTCTGCCCGAAACCAAACCCGAACCTACCCCGGATGTGGAAATCGAAGAACCGAAAGAAGAATCGAGCGGCGGCATGAATAAGATTCTGCTGCTGGTGTTCGTGGCTGCGCTGGGCGGCGCAGGTGCTTTCTTCTACTTCTACATTTATAAGCCGAAGCCGAAAGAAGAAACGCCGCAGAGTGAAAATCTGGAAACCGACCAGAGCCTTGCGACTGTGAACGAGGACAGCCAGCAGGAGTAAAACCATGAGATAAGGGGGCAGGGGTAGTCGAAAGGCTATCCCTGCTTTTTTCAAAAAGGAGAAAGCGTTGAAATATCTGGTGATTGCAGAAAAACCGAGCGTATCGAAATCCATTGCAAAAGTGATCGGTGCATATCGGCAGGAGGACGGGTATCTGGAAGGTGGGGATTGCGTGGTAAGCTGGTGTCTGGGGCATTTGGCAGAGTATGCAGCCCCGGAACACTACGATGAACGCTATGAAAGCTGGCGTTTTGAGGATTTGCCGATTCTCCCTGTTGAGTGGAAACTGCTGGTACACAATACAAAGAAGCCGCAGTTCAATGTCCTGCGCAAACTGCTCCGCAGCAAGAAATTTGATTATGTGGTGAACGCCTGCGACGCAGGACGCGAGGGTGAAGCAATTTTCCGCCGTGTGTATGCTCTTTCCGGAAGTGAACTCCCCATCAAGCGGCTGTGGATCAGCAGCATGGAGGATGCTGCCATCCAGCAGGGCTTTGAAAACCTGAAAGATGGTGCGGCCTACGACAACCTGTTTGCAGCGTCCGAGTGTAGGGCAAAAGCAGACTGGCTGATCGGCATGAACGGAACCCGCGCTTTTACGAAAAAGTACGGCAGAAAACAGACCATTGGCCGGGTGCAGACCCCGACGCTGGCGATGCTGGCCGAACGGCAGGCCAAAATCCAGAACTTTGTAAAAGAACCCTATTACAAAGTGGAACTATCCGGTGCGGGTGTCGTGGCGGCATCGGAACAGATGACGCAGGAGCAGGATGCCGATACCATGCAGGCTGCTTGCGATGGGCAGTGCGCGGTGGTTGGCAGCATCGAACGCAAGAGGGTAGAAAAGAAGCCCCCGAAGCTGTATGACCTGACGACCTTACAACGAGAAGCAAACCGCTATTATGGCCTGACCGCCAGCCAGACCTTGCAGGTGTTGCAGGAACTGTATGAAGAAAAGCTGGTGACATATCCCAGAACGGACAGCCAGTTTGTGACCGAGGATATGAGAACGACAGTGGAATCTCTGGTGCTGGCCTTGGATGGCACGGCGGCAGACGTAAGCTGTGTTATCAACAACAGCAAGGTCACAGACCATCATGCGATCCTGCCGACCATGCAGAGCGCAAAGTGTAATAAGGAAAAGTTGTCCGAAACCAAACAGAAGATTCTTTCGCTTATCATCTGGAAACTGGTGCAGGCTGTGCAGCCGCCGTTCATCTATGAGGATGTGCTGGTAACCGTGTGCTGCCAGGGACAGAATTTTACAGCAAAGTATAAGGAAATTTTGCAGCCCGGTTATACTGCAAAACCTGTTCCGCTTGTGGAGCCGGAGAAGAACAAGGATGCGTCACTTCCGAACGATCTGGAACAGGGGATGGTTATTCCGGTGGTACGGGCAGAGAAAAAGCAGGGCTTTACTTCACCGCCGAAAGTCTACACCGAAGATACCCTGCTGTCGGCCATGGAAACAGCAGGCAACAAGGAATTTGAAAAGGACACTGAGAAGAAAGGTCTGGGGACCCCTGCAACGCGCGCTGCGATTTTGGAAAAGCTGGTATCCTCCGGCTATGTGCAGCGTAAAGGCAAGCAGATGATTCCCACGGAGGACGGTGTGGCCGCGATCCGCAATATCCCGGACTACCTGAAATCTGCCAGCATGACAGCCGAATGGGAAAATGACCTGCTGCGGATGGAGCGCGGCGAGATCAAGCCCTATGATTTTATGCAGGGCATCCACGGACTGATCGACAAGATGCTGGCTGACCTCCGGCAGATTCCTACCGTTGCGGCGGCTCCCCATCATAATAAGGTAAGCGTAGGAAACTGCCCGGTCTGTGGCAACCCTGTACATGAAAGTAAACTCAGCTTTTGTTGTGCAGACCGCAGCTGCAAATTTGCCCTCTGGAAAGAAAGCAGATACTTGTCCAACATGAGAAAGACGCTGGACAAGAAGATGGCGGTAGACCTTTTGAAGAAAGGCCGCACCCATGTAAAAGACTTTTATTCCGCGAAAAAAGATAAGACGTTTGCTGCTGACCTTGTGATGCGCATCGAAGATGGCCGCGCACAGTACAGCCTGGAATTTCCCAAAGCACCGATGAAAATGAAAACATAAAGGAGGTTTGACCCTTGCCACAGATTAACGATATTCGAGAATTGGCGCAGCAGAACGCCCGGTATGTCAGTAACTCGCCACAGGACTGGATGAGCTATCTGGATGTGGCGGCGCGGCTGTACCGCTATTCGTTCACCGATACGCTCCTGATCCACGCGCAGCGGCCCGATGCAACCGCCTGCGCAGAAATGGAACTCTGGAATCAGAAAATGAGCCGATGGGTCAACCGTGGCGCAAAAGGCATCGCGCTTCTGGATGATACCGGACCGCGTACCAAACTGCGGTATGTGTCGATATTGCTGACACCCATCTGGTGCGCGGCGGAAAAACACCGCTCTTATGGAATCTGGACAGCCACGAGCATGGGCAGATTATCCTAGACCATTTGGCAGATACCTACGGCCTGTCGCAGACAGACAGCATGAATACTGCCTGATGGAGCTGGCACAGCAGTTGACTGCCGACAATCTGGATGAAGCGATGGATGGTCTGGCTTATGAGGTGGAAGGCACTTTTCTGGAAGAACTGGACGAAGATAACATCCGTGTCCGCTTCCGGGAACTGATGACCAACAGTATTTTCTATACGCTTTCCCGCCGCTGCGGGCAGGAGCCTATGGATGCGCTGGACGATGATGACTTTATCCGCATTGTGGATTTCAACAAGCTGCCGGTGCTGTCGTTCCTTGGCAACGCGGTTTCCGAACAGTGCGAAGCGGTTCTTTTTGACATTGGCCGCGAGATGCGGAAAATTTACAAAAAAGAAATCACGCAGCAGCTTGAAAAATCCGTTGACAGCTTGTATAATACCAATACGGACTTTAGCACATTAAAGCGCGAAACCAAAGAAAACACGACCAAAGGAGGACAAGAAAATGGAGTTGACGTATTACCGCAAGGGAGATTATCTGTTCCCGAATCTGGCCGTGAAGGACGAGCCGCAGATTATCGGGAAGTACGGGATGCTGCGCAGGACGTACCTGAAAGAGAAACGCAAGAACTGGTATCAGAGTATGCTGATGAGCGGCAGACTGAACCAGCATCTGGCGCAGATCGAGGAAGCAGCGGAGAACCGGATGGAAACCCTGCTGGACAGCCTGAACGAGAAGTTTCCGGCACCGAGCAAGGAGAAGGACCCGCTGGCATGGGTGGCACACCAGAACAACCTGACGGCGATGGCAGAAGAGATCGTTTTGAAGGAATTGGTGTACAATTAACTGAACCGACAACAGAACAGGATTTGAGCGAAGCAGAGGAAGAAATTGCCTCTGCTTTTTCTTTTCCTGATTTGCCGACCGTGGAACAGCAGATTCGCGCCATTGAAGCACCGATCCAGGCGCGGTATGCGGATGAAATTGCACTTGATTCCGAAGTGGTCGATGAAATCCTGCGCACGGGCAGCAACCGCAGCAAAGGTCAGCTTCGTCTGATCTACAATTTTATGGTCGAGAAAACCCCGGAAGAATATACAGAGTTCGTGAAAAACGAATATGGTACGGGCGGCAAAGGCTTTGAAATTGGCGGTGCAAAGTATGCGGTCTGGTTCGATGATTTAGGGCTGCGTATTGCAGCAGGCAGCACGGCAAGGGGCGGTACGATTGCCAATGCGTTTTTATCCTGGGAGGATGTGAGCAACCGTATCCATGAACTGCTCCGGCAGGGCGAGTATGCGCCGCAGGCGGTTCTGGACGCTGCACGGCAGAATGCTTTGCAGGAACACGCGCAGACGTTGGCTTATATGGAACGTGACTTGGCCGATGGTGTTGCCGAAGCAGTGTTTCAGGATACAGAAATCTTCAGGGGTGGTTTCCCGGAACTGACAGACAGGCTGGCAGGCTTGCTTGATGATACGAATTTTCTGACTGACCTAAACGACAGATTATCTGCGCTGGGGGAAGCCTACGCCGAAGATAAAGACCTGATGCGGATGCACTTTTATAAGCCGGATAAGGTGGCGGCGCTGTTCCACCAGTTTGCAAAACCTTATCAGAACTACTCGGCGCGGGATGGCTTTCACTGGAATGAGTATAAGAAGTTCATCACGGAAGATGAAATCAATGCTTACTTCACACGGGGCAGCAATTATTCGGACAGTCGGCTGGCAATCTATTCGTTCTTCCTGAATCATGAGGACAAAAAAGAACGGGCTGACTTCCTGAAAGAGCATTACGGGATCGGCGGCAGCAGCCATGCACTCTGCGGGGCAGACGATTCTCACGAAGATCACGATGGCAGGGGCATTTCTTTGGAGCGTGGCTCATACGGGAACCCGGATGCAAGCGTTCATCTGAACTGGAATCAGGCCGCAGGCCGAATCGACCAGCTGATCCGTGACAGTGAGTATTTGAAGCCGACAGACTACTCCCAGATGCCTGCTTATGAGCGCGAGCGGATGGCAATGCGGGTGATGGGCTTCTATCATCACCTGCCGAACGAAGTGGAACGGCCTTATCCGCAAGACCTTTACCATGAAGATGGTCGAAAGGCTCTCGTCGAAAAGCTGGCAGACCCTGAACAAGCAACGGAACTTCTGGAGCAGATGGACACTGCACTGCTGTCTGTGCCGCTGGATTCCGAAGAATATGAGCGCAAGGCAGAATTCCTCTCTATCCTGCACCAGTATGTTGAGGGAACGTACACGATTTTCCCGGAAAAGAAGCAGGCTGTTGAGATTGCGGTTCCTGAGCAGGGGCAGATGTCCATGTTTGACTTCATGGAGCAGGAGCCGCAATCGAAAGAGCAGTCAATCGCCGCAGCGGTTGAGAAACCCCAAAAGGCAAAAGTCGTTGCGCGGTATCAGTCAACGGTGATGATGCAGGAGGGATATATCGAGGATATTGCAATTCTGCAATATTCCGATGGCAAGTTCTATAACCATTACAACTATGACGAAGAAACGGGAACAGGTACAGCAGAAACAGGGCCGTTTAACAGTCTGAATGATGCAAAGTCTGTCATTCGTCAAACGAGAGAAGATGCAGCGGAAGAAAAGGCTGTTGAGCCGACCTTGCAGCCCATGCCGCTGGATGCTGCCAACGAGTATAACGCTCTGAAAGAGCGTTACCCGGATGCTCTGGTCGGCTATGAGCAGTACGGTAACTTTGAGTTCTACGGCGAGGATGCAAAGCGCGTTTCAGAACTTCTTGGCAGCAAGCTGTTGGAAAAGGAAACCGCACTCGGCAAGGTTGAGGTATCTGGTTTTCCGCGTGAACAGTGGGCTTCACAGGCAATGAAGCTCTGGAAGCAGGGGGAGAGCGTCTATCTGTCCGGCCAGCAGGAAGATGGAACCCATGCGCAGACAAAGTATTTCCGTAAAGAGGAATACTTGCCTGTTAATACCCTCATTGAACTGGACGATAGAGAGTTCCGTGTGGATTCGGTCAACTTTGAGCAGGGAACGGTCAGCTTGCAGGACATGACCCTTGCGAAAGAAGCCCGGTATCCGATCTTCCGAACGGAACCACTGGAGTACATTCGGCATGTGTATGAACAGGCAGATGTACCGATGGAAGAAGCGGTGGAAATCACAGTCTTTACGGCTCTGCACAATGCTGGTGTGGCCTACGAGGATTTCTCCCCGGAGCAGATGGATGTGATCTATTCGGTGGCAGAAGCAGGCGGCGAGTTGGAAGAACTGCTGAATCCTGACTTCCCGCCAGAACAGATGCAGCTGATCGCAGATGTGCAGAACCGCACGGATGCCATCAGCCGTGCAGCAGCAGAGGAAGCCCTTGAACCGCTGACCCAGCAGCCTATGACCCCGGCAGAGGTCAACCATGCACGGCGGCAGCACAATCTTCCGCTGGACAGTGGAGCAGAAACAGAACAGCCTGCACAGCCCAAACAGAAACCTATGAACTTCCGCATTACGGACGATGATCTCGGCGCAGGAGGGCCGAAAACAAAGTATAAAGCCAATGTGGAAGCCATTCGGGTGCTGCAGACACTGGATGTAGAGCAGCGGCAGGCTACCGCAGAAGAGCAGGAGATACTTTCCCGGTATGTGGGATGGGGCGGCATTCCGCAGGCGTTCGATGAAAGCAATGCGGAGTGGTCGAAAGAGTATGCCGAACTACAGTCCCTGCTCACGGCAGATGAGTATAAGGAAGCCCGCGCCAGTACCCTGAATGCGTTTTACACTTCTCCTACGGTCATCAAGGCAATGTATGAAGCCCTGGGCAATATGGGATTGTCCAAAGGCAATGTGCTGGAACCGTCCTGTGGTGTCGGCAATTTCATGGGTCTGGTGCCGGACAGCATGGAGAAGATTCGGATGTATGGTGTGGAGCTGGACAGCATTTCGGGCCGCATTGCACAGCAGTTGTACCAGAAAAACAAGATTGCGGTGCAGGGCTTTGAAACAATGCAGTTCCCGGACAGTTTCTTCGACTGCGTTATTGGCAACGTACCCTTTGGTAATTACAAAGTGCCGGATAAGCGGTATGACCGCCACAATTTCCTCATCCACGATTATTTTATCGCCAAGAGTCTTGACTTTGTGCGTCCGGGTGGTGTGGTGGCGGTGGTAACATCCAGCGGTACGATGGATAAGAAAGATTCCTCTGTCCGTGAGTATCTTGCCAACCGTGCCGATCTGGTCGGTGCGATTCGTCTGCCGAACAATGCGTTCCAACGCAATGCCAACACGGGCGTGGTTGCTGACATTCTGTTCCTGCAGAAGCGTGACCGTGCAGCGGTGGAGCGGGCTGACTGGGTGGATCTCGGTGAAACACCGGAGGGCTATTCCATCAACCAGTATTTTGCAAAGCATCCTGAGATGGTGCTGGGCGAGATCACCACGGAAAGCACCCAGTACGGCAAGCAGGAACTACGGTTAAGCCCATCGAAGGCGCAGACCTTGCCAAGCAGTTAAAAGAGGCGGTCGGCAACATCCATGCCACCATCACGGAGCCGGAAATCTCCGACGATGAACTGGATGTGCAGGAGGAACCTATCCCGGCAGACCCCAGCGTGAAGAATTTCAGCTTTACGAACGTAGATGGGCAGATTTATTACCGCGAAAATTCCTTTATGAATAAGGTGGAACTGCCTGCCGTAACTGCAGAGCGAGTGCTGGGCATGATCGCTCTGCGAGAAACCACCCGAAAACTGTTGGATTGTCAGCTGCATGATGGTTCGGATGCGGAAGTACAGCTTTTGCAGAATGAACTGAAACAGCAGTACACCGCATTTAAGGCGCAGTATGGCCTAATCAACAGCACCGCCAACAAGCGGGCGTTCCGACAGGACAGCAGTTATTGTCTGCTGGCATCGCTGGAAATTCTGGATGAAGAGAAGAATCTCAAACGGCTTGCCGATATTTTTACAAAGCGCACCATCCGTAAGCCGGAGCCTGTTACCTCGGTGGACACGCCAAGCGAAGCCCTGGCACTTTCCATTGGAGAAAAAGCAAAGGTGGATGTGCCGTTTATGGTGCAGCTCTGCGGTAAACCGGAACACGAGATCACGGATGAACTGGCAGGTGCGATTTTCCGAAATCCTGTGACACAGCAGTGGGAAACCTCGGATGAATACCTGTCCGGCAATGTTCGTGAAAAACTAGCCACGGCAGAAACCTTTGCGGCGAACCATGCAGAGTACCAAATCAATGTGGATTACCTGAAACGGGTACAGCCCAAAGACCTGGACGCTTCGGAAATCGAAGTGCGGCTGGGTGCGAACTGGGTGAAGCCGGAGTATATCACGCAGTTTATGAAAGAAGTGTTCAAAACACCGAACTACTATGCCGGGATTGACATTAAGGCAACCTATTCCGAAATTTCTGGTGCATGGAACATTTCGGGCAAGTCGCTGGATCGCGGCAATCCGCTTGTTACCAATACCTACGGAACAATGCGGGTCAATGCCTATAAGCTGCTGGAAGATGCACTGAACCTCCGGGATACCAAAATCTACGATACGATTCACGATGCGGATGGAGATCACCGTGTACTGAATAAGCAGGAAACCATGCTTGCACAGCAGGCACAGGAATCTATTCGGGAAGCGTTTAAGCAGTGGATTTTCAAGGATTTAGACCGCCGTGAGGATTTGTGTGCGACCTATAATCGGATTTTCAATGCGATTCGTCCCCGTGAGTACGATGGCAGTCATATTCGTTTCGAGGGCATGACTCCGGAAATCTCTCTGATGCCGCACCAGAAAAATGCGGTAGCGCACATTCTGTACGGCAACAATACGCTGCTGGCGCATTGCGTGGGCGCAGGCAAGACCTTCCAGATGATTGCTGCCGGCATGGAGAGCCGCAGGCTGGGCCTATCGCAGAAAAATCTCTATGTGGTGCCGAACCACCTCACAGAGCAGTGGGGCGCAGATTTCCTGCGGCTCTATCCCAATGCCAATGTATTGGTGGCAACGAAAAAGGATTTTGAACCCAGCAATCGTAAGCAGTTCTGCTCCCGTATCGCAACCGGCGATTACGATGCCATCGTGATCGGTCATTCGCAGTTTGAGCGTGTGCCGCTCTCCCCGGAACGGCAGAAGGCTATTATCGAGCGTCAGATTGACGATATTACGCTGGCTCTGGCCGATGCCCGGAGTGAGGATAGCCGCAGTTTTACGGTCAAGCAGATGGAAAAAACAAAGAAAACGCTGGAAGCAAAGCTACAAAAGCTGAACGACCAGACGAGAAAGGATGATGTGGTTACATTTGAGGAACTGGGTGTTGACCGTCTGTTTGTGGACGAGTCACATTTCTATAAAAATATGTTCCTCTACACAAAAATGCGGAACATCGCAGGTATCGCCCAGACCGATGCACAGAAGTCCAGCGATATGTTTGCAAAGTGCCAGTATCTGGACGAACTGACAGGCGGCAAGGGCGTGACCTTTGCAACCGGAACCCCGGTCAGCAATTCGATGGTGGAGCTATACACCATTATGCGGTATCTCCAGTATGACACCCTGCAGAAGATGGGACTGAGCCACTTCGATGATTGGGCAGCATCCTTCGGTGAAACCGTCACGGCAATCGAACTTTCCCCGGAAGGAACCGGCTACCGTGCGAAAACACGTTTTGCCCGGTTCTTCAATCTGCCGGAGCTGATTTCTCTGTTCAAAGAATCCGCAGATGTGCAGACGGCGGACATGCTGAACCTACCTGTGCCGCAAGCAGAGTACATCAACGAAGTGCTGAAACCGAGCGAAACGCAGGAAGAAATGGTGAGTTCTTTTGCAGATCGCGCCGAGGCTGTACGCAACGGCAGCGTGAATCCGAAGTTCGATAACATGCTGAAGATCACCAACGATGGCAGAAAACTGGCACTCGACCAGCGGCTTATCAATGATATGCTGCCGGACGAGCCGGAAAGCAAGGTCAATCGCTGCGTGGACAATGCGTTCAAGGTCTGGGAAGAATCTGCGCCGGACAAGGGAACACAGTTGATTTTCTGCGACTTATCGACACCAAAAGCCGATGGCACATTCAATGTTTATGATGATGTGCGGGAGAAGCTGGTGGCGAGAGGTGTTCCTCGTGAGGAAGTGGCGTTCATTCACGAGTATAACACGGAAACCAAAAAGGCTGACCTGTTTGCAAAGGTGCGCGCTGGTCAGGTGCGTATTCTGATGGGGTCTACGCCGAAACTTGGCGCAGGAACCAATATTCAGGATCGGCTGATTGCCCTGCATCATCTGGATTGCCCGTGGAAACCCTCTGACCTGGAACAGCAGGAAGGACGTATTCTCCGGCAGGGAAACCGGAATAAGCAGGTGAAAATCTATCGTTACGTCACTGAAAATACGTTTGATTCGTACATGTGGCAGATTCTGGAAAACAAGCAGAAGTTCATTTCTCAGATCATGACGTCCAAATCTCCTGTCCGCGCCTGCGATGATGTAGATGACACTGCACTGTCCTATGCCGAAATCAAGGCACTGGCGACGGGCAATCCCTACATCAAGGAAAAGATGGATTTGGATATTCAGGTCAGCAAGCTCAAACTGCTGAAAGCCAATCACACCAGTCAGATTTATAGTCTGGAATCCGATATTGCGCGTCGCTATCCACGAGAAATTACTGCGGCAAAGGGTCAGATCGAAGCACTGAAAACGGATATGGAAGCGGCAAAACCGCTTCTGGCGCAGGATAAAGACCACTTCTCTATGGAAATCAGCGGCAAGGTATACACCGAACGCAAGGAAGCGGGCGCGGCCATTATCGAGGCTTGTAAGGCTTTGAAGGCGGCTGGTACCGAGGGCAGAATCGGCAGCTACGGTGCGTTTGAACTGCATTCCCGGTTTGACAACTTCGATAAGGTGTTCCGTTTGTCCATCAAGGGCGCATGGAACTATTCGATGGAAGTCGGCAAAGACCCGCTGGGTAATATCCTGCGCGTTACCAATGCACTGGCAGGCATCGAAAGAGCATTGCCGCAGGTGGAACGCAGACTGGAAAATCTGGAACAGCAGTTGGCGCAGGCAAAGGAAGAAGCCAAACGTCCTTTTGCACAGGAAGCGGAACTGACAGAAAAATCTGCGCGCCTTGCTGAATTGAACTCCCTGCTCAACATGGATGAAAAGGGTAGTGAGGATGCGCTGGGAGTGGATGAGGATGCAGCCGAAACCGAAGTCGCAGATAGGCCGCGCCAGCCTGTGAACTATGCAGGCCGTGTTGCAGAGCGCACTGCGGACAATGTGCGTAAACCCTCTGTGCTGGCACAGCTTCATGCAAAGCAGGCAGAGCGCAGCGCAGAATCCCAGAATCTTCCCAAGCGGAAAAGTCACAATATGGAACTGTAAATAGGATAACCCCGTTAGATCTCTGCAAGGAATCTAACGGGGCATTTTTGAAAAAGGAGGGCATTTGCTGACATTAACACCAATCAACCTGAAAACGGCAAACGCATTTGTGCAGCAGTATCACCGCCACCATAAACCGACGCAGGGGCATAAGTTTTCTATCGGCGTATCGGACAATGGTGCGCTGGTGGGCGTTGCTATCTGCGGCAGGCCAGTGGCGCGGCGGCTGGATGATGGCTATACGCTGGAAGTCAACCGCTTGTGTACGGATGGAACACCGAACGCCTGCAGCATTCTGTATGCGGCGGCATACCGCGCAGCACGGGCAATGGGCTACAACAAAGTGATCACCTACATTCTGGATACGGAAAATGGTGCATCCCTGAAAGCTGCCGGGTACACCTGTGAGGGCAGAGCTGGAGGATTGGAATGGAACGGCGCAAAAGCACCGAAACAGGCCAACCAGTATCCGCGCCAGATGAAAACACGATGGGTCAAGAAAAAGGAGGGCTTGCATGGCAGTTGACCGCAAACAGCAGATGAAAGAAATCACGGAACGGCTGGAGCAGGGCGTAAAGGATATTTTTACATCGGAAATGTACACGACGTACCTGCGCACGATGGCAAAATTCCACAATTACAGCTTCAACAATACGCTGTTGATCGCTATGCAGCGGCCTGATGCCACACTGGTGGCAGGGTTCAACGCATGGAAAAACAAGTTCAACCGCTACGTTAAAAAAGGCGAAAGGGGCATCCAGATCATTGCTCCGGCTCCCATTAAGGAGGTCGAGGAACGCGAGAAAATCGACAAGGATACGGGTCTTGCTGTGCTGAACGAAAACGGTGAGCCGGAAATGGAACGTGTGGAGTATGTGGTTCCGCGTTTCCGAGTGACGACGGTTTTTGATGTTTCACAGACCGATGGGGAACCGATTCCGTCGCTGGAAGTGAACGAACTGACCGCCAGCGTTAAAGACTATGCGCTGCTTACGGCGGCAATCGAGCAGGTATCGCCCGTGCCGATGCGGTTTGATGAAATCAAAGGGGATGCCAAAGGCTATTACAGTGATGCAGACAAAGAAATCTGCATTCAGGTCGGCATGGGCGAGAGCCAGACAGTCAAGACGATGATCCACGAGGTTGCTCATGCGATGCTGCATAACAGCGATTTCATGAAGAAGAACGGCGAGGAAAAAGACCGACTTACGAAAGAAACCGAAGCGGAAAGCATTGCATTTACGGTCTGCTCGGCTCTGGGCATTGATACGTCCGATTACTCTTTCCCGTATGTGGCAAGCTGGGCCAGCGGCAAGGAGATGAAGGAACTGAAAGATTCGATGGATACGATTCGATTGACCGCTGCCGACTTTCTGGAAAAGCTGGAAACGGCGGTGGCAGAAAGGAGTGCAGAGCGCATGACCGCGATGCAGTACGCGGAAAAGCTGATTGCCGACAAGGAGCAGGAAATAACGATTTTCGATGATGAGCAGCGAAATCTCATCGTGAATTTTGCTTTCAAGCTGGATGACCGGGCTGCAACGGAAGAATTGGTGAACGGTCTGGCGGCGGCACTGGCCGAGGATGACAAAGAAGAAGTCAACCGCCTGATGTACGATGCGCAGGAGAAAATCGAAAATCTCCCGGATGGGATGATTGGTCTTTCGGAAATGCACGACTATGGCTACCGGAAAGATGATGTGCTGCCGCTGACGAAAGAAGGCGCACGGGAATGGCATCGGCTTGGTGAGAGAATCTATCCGTTGTTCCGTGATGGTACGGCAGGTGATTATGTAAGCCAAGAGGAAATCGAGCTGCACGATGGCATTTTCGGCATTAAGGCTGACGCATGGGATGCGATTTTGTTAGAACAACGGGAAGATTATGCTGAGGACGAGTACGCGCGTCCAGACTTTCAGTTGACAGTAATAAACCGTGAACAGGCTCTGCGGCTGTATGACGAGGGAAAGCAGATTTATCTCGTCCGCGTCAGCCCGTGGCCGATTCTTGTCACGGCACGAGAGGAAATCGAGCGCGGAAGTGATACCTTCCAGATTGCAATAGCAGATTTGGAGCAGGAGCGGAACATGACAGAACAGGAAAATGTGCTGCTGTATGGCAACGAAAAGCAGTTCGGTATTTATCAGATCATAGAGCGTGACCCGGAACATAACTATCGTTTCATGGGGCTGGACTATGTGCAGAAGAAAGGCATGACGGTTTCCCGTGCAGATTATGACCTGATCTATGCCGCACCGCTTACGGACAAGGATACGCTAGATGGCATTTATGAACGATTCAATATTCAGCGTCCAGCAGACTTTACGGGGCATTCGCTGTCGGTCAGTGATGTGGTGGTGCTCAATGATGGCAGTACGGTCAAAGCCTACTATGTGGACAGTATTGGATTTGCTAAACTGCCGGAATTTTTTAAGGAAAGGAATATGGATTTGCAGAAAGAGAACCTTTTGAACGAAAAATTGCAGGAAATCGAAATCTTTGATAAGCCCGGTCTTTTCAGCAATGGCCGACTGCGGGATGAAGATGTGCCGGAGGGCTTATATCGCTATGATCTGCGCGGTTCGGACTATGACCCAGGCCAGCCCATTACAGTGGAGAAAACTGTGGTGGTGAACCATGCGGCATCTGTTCTGATGGCCGAAGAACTTGACCTTGGCGCAGAGGGACGGCTGGAACTGGGTGAGGAAGGACTGAACTTCACAGGCGCAGAGTTGACCGTGCGAGAGTTCATGGAGGAACAGCAGCAGAAAAACAATGCGCTGATCCATGGCGATTCCGACCACATCACAGTCGAGGGGCATATCGGTACATGGTACGCTATTGATGAAACGGAAATCGGTGGCGAAAAGTTCTTCCTGCTGGAACATGAGGAACACGGCGATATGGCGGCTTGTGTTGCAGTCAATGAGCAGGGCAAGCTGGTGGCAGAGGATTTATGGAATGGCTTCGATGAAGATTTTCAGGAGGCCGTGCAGAAATATCTCTCTGAAAAATGGAATATGCCGAAAAAAGAAAATGTGGTAGCAGAGATCATTGAAAAGGCTGCGCCTGTGCCGGACAACAGCGCACAGGATTATTCGGATGTGCCTGTCTACTATGAGCCGTTCAGCTATGCCAAAGAAAATGACGAGGTGGATTTATACCGCACCTCCTATCGGCTGAACAGTGAGTGCAAGCAGGCAATCCAAGAAGCGATTGCGGATAATTATGACGGGATGTACCTTGGCGATGGTGCAGTCGATCAGGTGGTGCGGCAGTACGGCATGGAGCGTGTGGGCTACATTCTGGCGAACACGCTGCATCATAAAAGTTGCGATGGCCGCTTTTCTCCTGGCAATAAGAAATGGGCAGAGCAGGTCAGCACCCCGGAGCATAATGCAGACCGCATGACCTTCCGCACGGATTGGGTGGTTGACAGCCATCCGGCAATTCTGGATGGCTTTGCAACGATGTTCCGGGAAGAACTGGATGCACAGAAAGAACTGGAACAGGAGCGGCCTTTCGTAAAGCAGTTCTATGTGGTCGAAAATTTGCAGGCCGCGCCTTTGAAAATTGAGCGGTTCGGAAATCTCGACGATGCAATGTCGCAGTATCAGGCACTTCCGCACCATTGCATGAAAGCCTTGGGCGTGGAGAAGAATCCTGATCCTCTGCCGGGTTCGCTGGATATTTTGCAGTGCAGGAACGGCATTGACACCATTGTGGAGGACTACAAAACGGTTCCGGGCTGGGATAACCCGTATATCCAGAATCATGTTGTCCAGCCGTTGCAGGGGGCCTTAGCCGTGCAGGATGTGGAACTGGCCTACGAATTGCCGGATGCCTATTTCCATATCCAGACCTGTGAGGATGGTTTCGACTATACCTTATATAATAAGGACTTCACGGAGCGGGATGGCGGTGTCCTTGAAACGGACGGAGATAAGTCTGTGCAGGAGGCTATGACGGAGTTGCTGGCAGCGTTTAGCTGCGATGCGGCAGAGGGTAAAGTCATGGACGCGGCAGAACTGCGGGAACAGGCTGATACGGTGGCTGAACAGCAGGCAGAAGTTTTGAAAGAAAAACTCGCCGCAGAAAGACCTGCGCCGGAAGAAACGCTCAGCTTTTATGTTGCGGAGTGTTTGGAGTTCACGTTTGCTGGAGAGTTCCACGACCATCTGACAATGGAAGAAGCATTGGAAGCCTACGACAAGATTCCGTCCGAACGGATGAATGCCGACAAGTGCATTGGATTCTGCATCGAGGAAGATGGCGGCTTTGTTGGAATGTATGAGCTGGTCGTGAACGATAAAGTGCAGCGCGAGAACATCAACTCCATCAACTATTTCAGGGATGATAAGCTGGTGCAGCAGGCGATCTCCGATATGGAAAAACTGATGGCGGCACGGCAGCAGAGTAAGGAGCAGGAACGCAGCAACACGAAAAAGTCTGTTCTGGATGCCCTGCGCAGTCTGAAAGCCAAGAAACAGGAGCAGCCTGAACAGGATCAGCCTAAACCGCAGAAAAGCAAAAAGAGGGGAGATATTGAGTTATGAGCAATGTGCGTTTTGATGAACTGGAATTGATGCTGATGGCGATGTTTGAGCAGCCGACACTCAAAGACACGATTCAGGTGTTGACGGAGATCCAGCCGCTTGTGGCAGAGGATGCAGAGATGGCTGCGCTTGTCCAGCAGACCATCCCGAAGATGCAGCAGTTGAATGAGCAGCAGTTTAAGGGGCTGGAACTGGAATGGCATAGGCCGGAGGATGATGCAGGAGAATGAGTTCAGATATATTTGTGATTTACCAGATCGACAATTCTGAGAAAAATCGTGAGTATCGCTGCCGCAGTTATGCGTATCAGATTGAGCATGGCTTTATGATAACCGCAGATAATTATGGTACGGGCTATTCTGGTACGGCTACGCGAGGAATGGGCGCGGAAGCGATTCGTAAAAAGATGGAAAGCATTAACCCGGACAAATTCAAAATTAGAAAATTTGGGGTCAGTGATGTCATCGGATTGACTGCGGCAGGCAAAACATCTTTTTTCTATGTTGATAAGGATAGGTTGGTGAGATTCAACGGCTTTTTCCCAAAGCCCCAGAGTGGCACATACCTGATTCTTGATGAGGGCGGCTATCAGGTGGCAGGACAAAAAGGCACATGGCTGGTATCGGATGAAGTGGAGGTCGATGGTCAGCGGTTTGTTCAGATGAGAAGTGAACAAACAAATAATCCGCCGCCGAGTATTATTCTTCACGAGAGCGGAGCCTTTGTGACGCAGACAGCTTTAGGTTTCGATGGAGAAGCTACCAGAAAGATACGCGCTTTCTTGCAAGACCCAAAGCCTGAACTGTTGCACCACCAAAAATTCTTTGAAAACGGCACAGCTGAACGTGCAAAGGAATCCGGCACAGAGCAAAACTACAATATGATAGATGGCTGCGTCAATAATATGCCGAAAAAGCCCCGGCGCATCGGTGGTAGGTGGTCGGTGCTTGATCGGCTGCATATTAAGCAGGCCGAGCGGCGACAAAAAGACAATGCACCGCAGCAGGAGCAGGAAAGAAGTCGAAAAAGTTAAAATGCCGTAATGTCGTTGAGATGGCTTCCCCCAAAAGGAGGCCATCTTTTTTGCGTTAGAGTCGTAATGTAAAAACTTTTTTACATTACGATTGATTTCACGAAGCTGATGGTATATAATAATAGCAGAAGGGAGAGATGAAAAATGCGTTTTGATGAACTTTTTGAAATGAGAAAACTGACAGGAACAAAATTAAAGGACTATATTCGCAGCAATGGATTCTCAAAAGTATCGTTCTGCAAGAAAACAGAGATTTCTCGCCCTACTTTAGATAAGATTTTGAATGGCGAGATAGATAGCAAAAGCACGTTCGATAAGCACTTGAACAAGATTCTTACCAGTTTGAGCATTGACCCGGATACTTTGATGGGATTTTCACCGAGAGTGCAAAGTGTAGATGCCGTGTACTCGCAGAATGCGCCGATTGATTATCAGATGAATGATAAGGCAAAAATGGAGTACGATCTGTTGCAGGATATTCTAAACCTTTGCAGTGTTTATTATTAAAGGCGGAAGGCTATGAGTGAGCGAATTACAGCAGCAACTTAGATGAAGTTATCAAAAGGAACGAAGTTATCGAGGAACAGATGAAGCAGAGTGCTTCGCTTATCTGGTCAAAATACAATCCGATGCAGATAAATTCTCCGATACAGTTGGCGTTACAGATTTTAAGACCATATGGTTTGATACAGCTGCCGATTGATAATCGCTATTTAAGCGGAGCAATTTTTGTTCGGGATGGAAAACGAATCCCCTTGATAAATACGGCACTTCCGAGAGCAAATCAGTATTTTACGGCATGGCATGAAATTTATCATCTATTGTTTGATGAAGTTTCTTTTGACCATTTAATTGAATCCGAAATCCTGATGGAAGAACGAAAAGCAGAATACTTTGCTGCGCTTATGCTTCTGGGAAACCTTATGCCGTACTTTGAGGGCTTAAAGGATATGGAGTTCCAAGCAAAAGCGTTTCAGTGCATGAACGCTTTCCAAGCTCCCTATAAGGCGGTGCTGATTTCTCTGTATGAAAGTGCAGTAAAGAATGGGAACACGGCTATTGTGGAAGAAGTTAAGGAAAACTTTGATGTGCAGGTTGAAGATATTGCACAGAGATTCCGCGATTTGGGATTGGATGATTCCCTTGTACGGCCTCGTATGTAGTAAATGTAAGTCCGCTACAAGAGAAAATCAATAAGACGATTCGCAATGAGCCGGAAGTGGAATACCATAAAGACAATGAAGCATTTCTAAAAACGGTTTTAAGTGAATTTAAAATGCTGACGGGAGAGGCCGATGCTTAATATACCAGAGTATAAAGAATATGCTGGGGAAACCAAAATAGCACTTATGGATAACTCATCACTGGCATTTATGCACGAGTTGAGCCAGAGAAGTTATCCATCTGATGGAATCCTCAGCGTATACGATTTGATTCTGATACCAAAGTGGGTAATGGAGGAAATTGAGGATTCTACATACAGAAGCACCTATGTTGAGCAGCTTCAGGCACAAGGGTATCCTATTCGTTGGATTGATGAAACAAAGTACGGTGCTTTTGTCAATGATGAAGATGTGAACCTGTACTACATCGTTGAAGCTGCGGTATCGCGTGTGTCAGAGTTGATGCGCTTCCTTCGCAGAAAAGTAAAAACCGAAGATCTGATTGATTTGCCTTCCGCAGAGGAATGGATGAACCGGCTGTACGATGAATGGCCGATTCATGGAAGAACGCTGTCAACGGGTCGCACTCTTAAAAAGAATGCGGGAGAAATCTCGTTGACGATCCTTGCTGAAATATTCGCGTGGTATCATGATGGAGTGGACAGCCTGACAATCTATACGCAGGATACGGATGCGCATGAGTTCCAAACGAATGCAGAGCGCATTTTAACGGGAAATTCTGAATTTACTCCTGCACTGGATTCTCCGATTTCGGTGGCATTTAAGTCAAATGACTTTATTTTGTGTCAGATGTATCGTGAGGGAGCCTTGACTTTGGATGCGGTGCGGCAGCTTCGCCACGATGATAGAAAATTGACTTATACACGGCAGCAAGCGGATAAGTCGATTATTTGCCGCAAAGAAGTTATAACGAAAGAGCAGTTCATTGATTTGATTCAGGATGCGACAGTTCAAATCCTGTTCTAAGAGTAATATGGTAGAAAAGGGTCAGCCCTGGTCTTTCGCAGGAAAGACCAGGGCTGGCTTTTTGTTTTATAGAGAGTGTTCGTTCTTTCGGGATTGCTGCTGTTCGCGCCGTGCTTCTCGTTCTGTTCCCAGAATGTTATCTACATTGGCACATACAGTCTGGAGTTCCCTGTGGTAATCTTTGAAATAGTGGTAGGTGTCATACTGGGCATCTTTCTGAATGGTAAGCTGCTCCTTTTCAGCCCGGAGGTCTTTCATGGTCGGGAACCTTCCATCTGGGGAGTGCTGCTTTAGGATGCGGAGGGCTTCTTCATATTTGGCAATATCCTCTGCATGAGCCTGACGGAAAGATTTCTTATTGCCGGATTTCAAGAAATCACCATAGACTGATTTTGTAGAAAGATACTGGCCTAAATAACGAATCTGCTCATTGACTTTTTTCAATTTTGCTTCGGTGAATTTGGCATCACTTCGGGCTTTTGCCATTTTAGATTGAATGGCGTCAGTGGTATCGGAGAGTTTTTCGTAAGAATCGTATCCATGTTCCTGCACATAAGCGACTGTTCGTGCCATCTGCTGCAAATTGGAAATCTTGACTTTCTGCGCATAGGCGCGGCTCTGCTGTGCTTTTACGCAGGTCTGCAAGTCAACCACAAGGCGCAGGTCAGACTTAATGAACAAAATAGCCATAGGATCATCTGCTGCCCAATGAGGATTGTTCCGTTCTTTGTTCCGCGCATTTTCTGCAAAAATGCGGAGAAGCCTGTCGCGGTCATAATTAGAACCGAGAGCGCGGGCAGAAATAAATTTCTGCCGGTCAGCAGGAAGATAGCTGAATCGTCCACGATGGTCTTTTACCAAAATTCCGTATTCCGCTTTTAATAACCGTTGAAATTCCTCAAAAGATGTGGCACGTTCCGCAATGTCAGAAATGGCATTGCGGAATTTTTCTTTGTTTGTTTCAAAGGTAGTGTGCATGGGGGTGATGCCATCGCCCAGAAGTTCCATGTTTGCAATGTCCAGATTCAGCTGCCCACGCCGCTGCGCATGGTACTCCTGCTGTGTGATTTTATCCGCAGCAGGGGAGAGCAGATCGACCTGATGTAGCCCTTCGCGCTGGCAAATATCCATCAAAGATTTTTGCAGGTGCTTCAAATAGTCTTTGGTAAGGTGGTGCTTGTATCCAGCCTTGCAGTCGATTGGCCGTTCGGTGTAGGTCTGAGGCTCTATATCGGATTTGCGCAGGCTGTTGATTATGATGTGGGTGTGGATGTTGCCTGTTCCGTTATTGCCATCTGTATGGGTGCAGACCAAAGCCTGATGCCCCGGAAAATTAGCTTTTGCGTATTCCAGCCCGATGGCCTGTGCACGTTCTCCTGTTAAATCGTGGTCGGCGTTATCTCTGGGGTCATGGCTGATAATGTAGTGGTGGCTTTTGATTTCATCATAGGTGTTGTTCTTATGGTACTGCTGGTTTAACAGTTCACATTCAAGGTCGAAGGTTTCGGGATTGCAGTTCAAACCGTCAAGATAAAATTCTTCCCGAAGCAGCATATTCCCGCTTTCATCCAGAACGGGAACCAGATGAAACTCATCGTGCTGGTATTTGAGATAGTCGATGGCACTCCCATAATTGGCATTTTTACTTGCGATGTGTTTTAGAATTGCCACGATACACACCTCCAAGCTGAACGATTTCCTGCCGCAATTCACGGATTTCCGCAATGCACTTTTTCAGTTCTTCCAACATTCCGCGTGATGCCAGACCGCCGCCGTGGAAATAGCGGGCAATCTGGTTGAGATTATTTCCAATGCCTGCGGCCTGCACCGTCAAATTCTGAATCTCGCCAAGATCGGCAACGATATTATAGTTGACTTCCAGCTTTTCGCGGAGAGCCTGTTTGCGTACAAAAGTACCAATCGGGTATCCGGCATCTTTAGCGTATCCGGCCACCAGCTCATATTCCAATTCTGTGAAACGGATGTAAACTCGCTTTCCCCTATGAAGAGATTTCTCTTTCTTTGGTCGAGCCATAGCATAATCCTCCTGCATTTTATAGTTGCAGAACAACTCCCGATAAGCCGTAGGCGTTCGGCTGCGAACACATTTATGTGGAGCCGGATAGCCAAAATCCAAGATTTTGTGCGTACCGTGGGAATGGGGAACGGAATCCCCATCAAGATTGCCCGCTGGGAAAAACCACGAAAGTGAGTTTTGAGCGGCTATGGGCGAATCTTGCGCTAAGAGAGAAAAAAGCCCCACGACCTGGAAAATCGAGAATTGTCCTTATACCTATATCATTCTGGAACCACCTTTTGGCAACCGCTTAAAAAAATATTTTTGTGAAATTTCAAAATTTGGTTGCCAAACACCCCTTTTAGAATGCTATAGGTGAAGGGAGGTATTTGATGTACCAGAAAATGACGCATACACTTGAGGATTTGAAGAAATTGGCAGCGGTGGAACTTCGGGATGTGAACCGTGAAGAACTGGTGGACATCAACGATGTGGAAATCAAGAAAGACCTGTCGCAACGAGAACGGATGGTTGATTTTGTTTCACAGATCAAGAACCCCTACTGCTATCTTGACCGGGGAATGGTCGTAAAGATCAGTTTTGCCGGAGAGAACCGATTGGAGGATACGCTGAAAAAATGCGCACGGACACATCGAAAATAAAAAAAGAAGAAAGCAGAAGAAAATTTACACTTTAGCACATTAAAGCGTTGACATAAACCGCGAAATATGAGATAATGGCTTTGGGTCAAAACAGAATATGCTGATAAAGCCGATAATTTCTTGGTTTATTGTCTGAACGACAAATAGATTAGGAGGTTATCGGCTTTTTATGTTTTTTCAGGAAAATGAAAAATACAACTGTGCCACATATCTTCGATTGTCGCGTTCGGATGGCGACCAGCAGGAGAGCAACAGCATAAAAAATCAGAGAGCGTTGCTGAACGATTACATGGGAAAGCACCCGGAATTGCACAAGTTCGACGAGTATGTGGACGATGGTTACAGCGGCACAAATTTTGAACGCCCGGATTTTAAGCGGATGATGCAGGACATTGAAAAAAGGAACGTCAACTGCATCATCGTCAAGGATTTATCTCGTTTCGGCAGAAACTACATTGAAACGGGTCGTTATCTGGAACGAATCTTTCCATTCATGGGTGTGCGCTTTATCGCCATCAACGATCATTATGACAGTGCAGAGGAAAACGATGATAAGGGCCGTATTCTGATTCCGTTCAACAATCTTATCAATGACACCTACTGCCGGGATATTTCACTGCGCGTTCGCAGTCACTTGGATGTGAAACGAAAAGAAGGTCAGTTCATTGGCAGTTTCGCAGGGTATGGGTATCGCAAAGACCCCAAAGACAAAAATCATCTGATTATAGATGAATACGCTGCGGGCATTGTGCAGGAAATATTCAAACAGAAATTGAACGGAATGAGTTCACAGCGCATTGCCAGTCACTTGAATGAACTTGGGGTCCTGCCGCCGAACGAGTATAAGAGAGCCAATGGATTCAACTATACCTGCGGTTTTCAGGCTGGGCTGAATCAGAAGTGGACAGTGGTTTCCGTCAATCGTATTTTGAAAAATGAATCCTATACGGGAACATTGATTCAGGGTAAACGCAGGAAAATCAATTACAAAGTAAAAAAGAGCCATGATGTTGGAAGTGAAAACTGGATTCGGGTGGAAGATGCGCATGATGCCATTATCAGCAAAGGCGAGTTCCAGCAAGTACAACAGTTGTTGGAACTGGACACTCGTACCGCACCATCGCAGACAACAGTTTATCCATTATCAGGTTTTCTGCGCTGTGCAGACTGCGGGCAGAATATGATTCGCCGCACGGTGACGAAAAACGGAAAGAAGTATCAATACTATCACTGCTCTACCTATAAGAATGGCGGCGGCTGCACACCGCACATGATAAACAGTGAGAAGCTGACGGAAAGTGTTCTGGCTGCGATTCGGCATCAAGTGACACTTCTTGTAGAAGCGGAAAAGGTACTCTCCAATGCAGAGTTGGCAAGCGGCGAACAGATTGGCATAAAGATTCTGGACAGCCAGATCACTGCACTGGAAGCTGAATTAGAACGGTACAGTAATTTGAAAATCCGTCTGTATCAGGACTTATGCGATGATGTTGTCAGTCGCGAAGAGTACGGAGAAATGAATACTCGCTTTGCGCAGAAGATAAAAGAGGCACAGGATAAGATTCAGGAAATCCGCGAAAAGAAGCAGGAGGCATTAAAGCACGACACACTGCTTCCTACTTGGTTGGAAGAATTTAAGCAGTACGAACATATCAAAACGCTCGAACGCAGGGTCGTGGTGGAACTGATCGACCACATAGATGTTCATAGCAAAACAGAGATTGAAATTCATTTCTGCTTCGAGGATGAACTGCACAGTATCACAGAAAAATTTATGGAATATCAAGCACATCACGGAAATGAGGTGGCAGAGGAATGAAATGGGTCAGTTATACAAGGTCGATTTCCAGCAGGATCGGAGACGAAAATCCATCCAATACGATTGCGGAGCAGAATGAGCGCATTGCACGGTATCTAAAAAAGCTTGGGTGCAACGTATCTGAAAAATACAGTGACCGAAAGAGAACAGCAGAAGCCACAGAGGGCTTTGACAAATTGGTACAGGATGGGATGGCTCGGAAATTTGATGCAGTTGTTGTGGATTCTATCTTCCGCTGTGGAAGAACCCTTCCGTTTGCCATTGAAGCACTGCAGAGGACGTTCTATCCGCTTGGTATCCAATTTGCAGTTGTGGAAGATGACTTTTGCAGTGCAGACAAAACTGCCGAAGAAGTTGCAGAGTATTTCAATGGAAAGACCATTGATAAGATCCGTTCGGAATTTATTACCAATCGCCAGAATCACTTTGAAGAAGGTACATTGACTCATCGACAGGCTAAATATGGTTATGCGCTGTCGGAAGATCGCAGAAACCTTGTTCTTAATCCTGAGAGCGCACAGGTTGTAAAGCTGATTTTTCAGATGTATCTGGAAGATATGAAAATCCCGGAAATCGCAAGAGCATTGGATGCACAGGGCGTTCCATCTCCACAAATCCAGATGGCAAAGAAAAAAAGGTCAAGAGCAAAAATCAAGTGGCCGGATTCAACAATTCGCTCGATTTTGAAAAATCCACTCTATATCGGAAAGTGTACGCTGACACTGGCAAAGGCAAAGCGAGAATTGGAGGTTCCGGCGATTGTTTCAGAGATGGAATTTCAGAAAGCTCAGAAAAAGTTGGAATCTACGAGGTTGCCTTCGAGAAAAAAGGCCCGAAAAAAACCAAATCTGCTCTTCAAAAAAATCTTTGACAAGGAAAGTGGAAAAGGTCTGCTGTGCAGAACATCAGAAGATGAAAGCCAGCAAATCTATTCGTTTGACAAGGGGTATAAATGCTTCTCTGGAAAAGCCCCTTTCATCGAAAGCGAGAAAATCTTTCGAGAGATTCTTTCAGCTTTGGAAAAAGAAAAAATGCAAGCTGCGCATATTGATAGGGTGCTGGACTTGAATCCTGAGAAAGTCAAGCAGTGCATGGATGCTGGACTATTGCAGTACAGAAAAAAAGCAAATGAGATTGTTACGCACTTGATGGCCAAGGACGATGAACGAACAGCAGTTTATCGGGAATACGAGCAGGGATCAATTTCGCTAGAACAGGTAGAGGAGTATGAACATCAGTATCAGATGGCAGTCCAAAAGCAGGAAACGGCCTTTAAAAAAGTAATGCTAGCTGTTAATGATATAGAAAAAGCATTTAGCCATGGGAATCCCTGGTTGATGAAGTTCCGAGCGATTTCAATTCCTGAAAAATTGGAGCGCACACATTTTAAAGAATGGCTTGACCATGTATGGATCGTAGATTTTGAACAGGTAGAAGTGATCCTACAAGAAAGTAAGTGGAAGGGATTCTTCCCGGAAGAATGGCTGAACAACGGAGAGGAAGATTGTAATGGCAAGAAAGAGTAGAAAGAATCTGATGCCGCAGGCCGCTGCGCAGGAGGCCGTACAGCAAAACGAAAAAGAACTTCTGCGCACGGCAGCGTATGCGCGGCTGTCGGTTGAGAACGGCGGGCATGAAACAGAAGATTCCCTGCACACACAGATTTTGCAAATTCATAATTATATCAGGGAGAACCCGGAACTGACGCTGACCGATACCTATGCAGACAACGGTTTTACGGGAACACGTTTTGACCGACCAGAATTTGAGCGTATGATGCAAGATGTGCGGACAGGCAAAATTCAGTGCATCGTAGTGAAGGATTTATCTCGATTTGGTCGTGACTATATCGAAACGGGAAGCTATCTGGAAACTATTTTCCCGATGCTCCATGTTCGCTTTATCGCCATCAACGATGATTTTGACAACATCCGGCAGTCGGATGTGGATAGTCTTGCGGTTCCCATCAAGAACATGGTAAACAGCTTGTACGCTAAGGACATTTCAAAGAAAATCAGCCTTAGTTACCAAATGCGCCGCGAAAAGGGAATCCCCACATCGTGGTGTACACCGTATGGCTATCAGTTGAACCAACAGGGAAATAAGTTTGAAGCGACTGAGGATGCGAAGTGGGTCAAACTGATCTATCAATGGTATCTTGCAGGAGTAAGCACAAACGAAATTGCCCACAGGTTAGAATTTTTAGAAGTAGCAAGGCCGAACGAACGGCTGAATCGCAAATTGCATGAGGGAGATGACCCTACCTATAATAAATGGCACCCCAGTACGGTTCTTCGTATTTTAAACAGCAGTGCCTATATTGGAGAACTGGTATCTGGGAAAACGCAAACTGCATCATACAAAGGGATTGGCCTCCATCCAGTGGAAAAGAAAGAATGGCACATTGTTGAAAACGCTCATGAAGCAATCATTCTGAAATCGGATTTTGAAAAAGTGCAGGCACGGCGGGAGCAGAATAAGGAAAAACGGGAAAGGGCGATGGCTCGTTCCAAAGCAACCAGAGAGAAGTGTTATAACCATCTATCGGGAATGGTTTACTGTGGCTGCTGCAGACGCAACATGACGTTTGAACGGCGTGTGCATGGTACGGTGAAAGAAACGCACTATGGAGTGTTCATTTGCAAAAGAAAGAAGAACACGACTCCCTGTGCCTATCATGCGGTGCCGGAGAAAATGCTGATGATGGTGGCGATGGATCAGATTCATCATCTGGTGTCTACCATGTGTGAAGAAGAAAAGATGGTAAAAGACATGATGCGCGGCAGCAATCTGGATTCAGCCCGTTCCATCAAGATGAAAGAAAACTCTATCCTGTTTCGGATTCAGGAAGCCGAAGAACGGTGGTTGCGTTTATATGAGGACTATAAAGCTGAAATTCTGGACGAAGATGAATATAGTCAGCTAAAGGAACACTACATAGCAGAAAAGCAGCGGTTGGAACATGAACTGCAAAAGCAGCGTCAGCGCGCATTGGAACTGGAAAAGAGAATTAGAATCTGCGATGCGCAGATGGAGCGGATGCGCGGGATTCTGAATCAAAATGAATTTGATGAAGAACTGGTGCATGAACTTATCAAGAGAATCTATGTAGGAATGGACAATTCTGTGGAGGTCGAATTTAAGTGTAGCGACCCCTATCAGGAAGTGCTTGCAATCATGTCGGAGGTTCAGAATGAATGATAAAATTGCAATCTATCTCCGCTTATCATTGGCAGACGGAGATTTGAAAAAGGGCAGCAAGGATGAAAGTAACAGCATTGAGAACCAACGGATGCTGCTCCACGATTACATTGGGAAGCAGGAAGATTTGTTTGGCGAGATTGTAGAATATGTAGATGATGGCTATACTGGAACAAATTTTAATCGTCCGGCTTTTCAGAAAATGATCGTGGATTTGAAGCAGGGCGATATAAAAGTCATCATGGTAAAGGATTTATCCCGCCTTGGTCGTGACTATATCGGTGTTGGCGATTACATTGAACAGATTTTTCCGTTGATGGGAGTTCGGTTTATTGCTGTGAATAATTCCTTTGACAGCATGAAACTGAACAACGGAACACCGGGAATCGAAGTGGCGGTCAGCAATCTGGTGAATAATATGTATAGCCGGGATATTGCGAAAAAGATTCGGGCTGCTCTGGAAACGAACTGGAAGAATGGGAAAGCCACCTGCACGAATGTTCCTTTTGGATATGTGTGGAACAAGAAAGGTGGGCAGCGGTGGGAGATTGACCCGGAGGCCGCATCCTGCGTGAAAAAAGTATTTGAATTGGCATTGTCCGGTCGCAATACAACGCAGATCGCCTATGGCATGAACGAATTAAATCTTCCTACGCCGGGATTGTATGCGAAACGTAAGAATCTGCTGATGGGCAGTAATCCTATTATTGCCCCGGACAGTGAAATGCTGTGGAATGCGGCAATCGTATGGAGAATCCTTAGACGGTATGAATACACGGGCGCGCTGGTTATGGGGAGAAGAAAGAAAATTGATGTAAACACTACATCTATTCGGACACTCCCGGAGGATAAGTGGATCATCGCAGAAAACGCTCATGCGGCCATCGTGACAAGAGATGAATACTATCAGGCACAGAAAGCGATCCGTAACGTAACTCCAATTCAATATAAGGTGGGCGATGATTTTGCGTTAAAAGGAAAAATCTGCTGCGGAAACTGTAATCGGCAGCTTCGCCACGAAAGGCAATATGGGGAAATGGTTTTCTATTGCGGCTATAAACGGTCAGCCGGAAAGTTCTCTAAATGCTACGGCGGCTATTACAGAGAACATTCGGTGAACGCAAAAGTGGCTCGTGCGATAAAAACAGTATTCTATGCGCTGGATGTGGTAAATCAGGGGATGCAGGAAAAGCAGTCTGTCACGGTGCGCTGCATGGACATTGAGGACTTGGAAAAGCAAGCAGAAGCCATTCGGGTAGAACAAATCAAACTATATGAATCGTATGCGGACGGTGTGCTGCGGCGAGATGCGTACATAGAAAAGAAAAAGATCCTTTCGGAAAAACTTGTCGCATTGCAGGATAGCATACGGACAGAAAAGGAAGAACAGGAGTGTGCTGATGAACTGGATGAAGAAATCCGCGCTCTGACAAAGCAGGCCAGCGAGAAAACGTACATCGGCGGGCTGACAAAAGAATGTGTGGATGCTTTTGTGAGCATGGTTTATCTGTATGACGATCAAACGATGAAAATAGAGTTCAACTGTGAGGATGTGATTCGGAGAGCGTTGGAAAAGTATGGCACATAATTGGATGGAAGAAGTGGTATAAGAAAAAGAATACCCGTCTGGGTGAGAGGATTCAGAAAATCTTCTCGACCAGGCGGGTATTTCATTCCGCAGGAATGTGTCTATTAGAGGCTAAGGGTTTCCACCCATGCAGACAAGTCGGCTTTGCTGGAGTAAGCATTGAATACCTTGCCGTGCAGGAGTTTGGCACCGGGGCAGCTTGGCGCGAGTTTTTCGTTGGTCTTGCCCATACCGCTGCCGCCAGATGTGGCAAAGGGGATGATGGTTTTACCTTTTAGGTTGTAGCTTTCCAGAAATGTATTGATGATCGTCGGAGCAATATACCACCAGATAGGGAATCCGACAAAGATGGTGTCGTATTCGTCCATGTTATCACGCTTGGCAGCGATGGCAGGGCGAGAGGTAGGATCGCTCATTTCGATGGTGCTGCGGGATTTCTTGTCCATCCAGTTCAGATCGGCCTTGGTGTACGGAACTTCCGGCTGAATCTCAAAAATGTCTGCACCGATAGCATCAGCCAGATTTTCAGCAACCCTTGCGGTAACGCCGCTGGCAGAGAAGTAAGCAACAAGTCGTTTGCTCATGACAAATGCACTCCCTTTGATTGATTTTCATAGTTTAAGTATAGCACGTTGAATAGGGAGCATCAAGTAAGTCTGAGTGGACGAATGTGCTAATATTGCAAATAAAATAAGCACAAAAGAAAATTTGCGTTGACTTTCGTGCTTATTTGGAATACAATATAAGCACGAAGGCGAGGTGACGCTTATAATGAACATGAACAATTTGGCTCAGACACATGAGATTTTAACACCGCAGCTTGCAACAAAAGTAGGTTTAACGAAATTTGAGTTTTATAAATATGTAAAGGCCAATGAATACGAACAAGTCGGACATGGCGTATACGCAGCAAAAGATACTTGGATTGACGAATTAGAAATGCTACACCGCCGCTGCCCGATGGGAGTGTTTTCTCATGATGAAGCGTTCTATTATTATGGGCTGACAGATCGGGAACCGCTTGTTCATACGCTCACGATTTATAGTGGGTATAATGCTCACCGCTTAAAAGAGGATGGCTATAAGGTTTATACAGTAAAAAAGGAACTTGTTGACGTTGGCAAGCAAATCGTAAAAAGCAATCAGGGAAATGAAATTCCTATGTACGATTTGGAACGGACAATTTGCGACTTGGTGCGGAGTAGAAGTTCTATAGAAGTACAGGATTTCAATGCAGTATTAAAAGCGTATGTCGGGAGAAAAGATAAGGACCTTAATAAACTGATGAAGTATGCAAAGCTATTTCGAGTGGATAAGATCATCCGAAATTATATGGAGGTACTACTGTAAATGGGATTTACACCTGAACAGATAAAAGGGCGTATCAAGAGCGTTGCAAAACAGAACAATGCGGACGCAAGGACACTCATGCGAATCTATATGATGGAGCGTTTTCTGGAAAGACTGGCACAATCAGAATATCGGGATAACTTCATTATCAAAGGCGGAATACTGGTTACGGCAATGATTGGTGTTGCGCACCGTTCCACGATGGACATAGACACCAGCATGAAGAATCTAAATCTATCTGCGGAGGATGCCTTGCGAGTTGTCAATCAGGTCAAAGATATTGACCTTGACGATGGTGTTTCTTTTGATGTTAAAGACGTTTCCAATATCATGGATGAAATGGAGTATCCGGGAATCCGCGTTACCATGAATGCCAATGTGGGAAGATTGATTACGCCCTTGAAAATTGATATTTCCACGGGCGACGTGATTACCCCACGGGCAATCGAGTTCAATTATGATCTCTTGCTGGAAGATCGTTCTATCAGTCTATGGTCGTATAATTTGGAAACTATATTAGCCGAGAAGTTGCAGACAGTTTTGGCGAGGGGCATCTTAAACACCCGAATGAGAGATTTTTACGATATACGGATGCTGCTTGATACATACGAAGATAAAGTCAATAAGGTTGTTTTGAAGGATGCTTTTGCGGCAACTTGTAACAAGAGAGGAACAGATCATCTGCAGGAGCAGGCCGAGGAGATTATCAAAATTATTGAAGCAGATGAACAGCTTCAAGTGCTGTGGAGAGCATATCAGAAGAAATACTCGTATGCAGCAGAAATTGATTATGCCAGTGTGATAAACGGCGTAAGAAAATTGATGGATTGGATTCGATAAGTAACTATTGAAAATAGAATAGCGAGTAAAGCCCTACAAGGCTCAAGTCGGTTCAGAACTGACGGGAAGCCTTGTGGGGCTTATTTTTTTGCGATTTTTTCTAAAAAGTTTTTGCCCCTATCTTGACATCAGGGGGACTTGCTGCAGTCAGCTCCTCCGCATTTGCGGCACTTTATAGTGCATTTGGAAAATACGATGTGGTGCACATCCATGCCGAAGGGCCGGCGTTCTTTGCATGGCTGCCGAAGATGTTTGGGAAAAGAGTTGTAGTTACCGTCCATGGCATTGACTGGCAGCGCGAGAAATGGCAATCAGGACTTGGTTCTAAGTTTATCCACCAAGGTGAAAAAAATGCTGCGAAGTATGCGGACGAGGTCATTGTTCTGAGCAAAGGAGTGCAGGACTATTTTAAGGAAACTTATGGAAGAGAGACGCACTTTATCCCTAATGGTGTAAATCGGCCAGAGGTTCGGAAAGCGAAGCTGATCAGAGATAATTTTGGACTGGAAAAGGATTCCTACATATTGTTCCTCGGTCGTCTGGTGCCGGAGAAAGGCATTCGATATCTGGTTGAGGCCTTCAAGAATGTCAAGACAGATAAAAAACTGGTCATTGCAGGCGGCTCCAGTGATACGGATTCCTTTATGGAGAAATTGAAAGAACTGGCGAAGGGTGACGATCGGATTCTCTTTACCGGGTTTGTGCAGGGAGCAATGCTGGATGAACTGTACAGCAATGCTTACATTTACACGCTGCCGTCTGATCTGGAAGGAATGCCATTAAGCCTACTGGAGGCAATGAGCTACGGCAATTGCTGTCTGGTTTCGGATATTCCGGAGTGCGCAGAGGTTGTGGAAGATAAGGCATTGATTTTCAAAAAGTCAGATGTAGAGAACTTGCGAGAAAAACTGCAAGAGGCCTGTGACCATCCTGAAATGGTTATGAAAATGAAGAAGCAGGCAGCTGACTTTATCTGCGAGAAATATAACTGGGATGAAGTTGTAAAGAAAACGATGGAACTGTACAGGAGATAATAATAGATGAGAGTATTGATAATAAATAAGTTTCTATATCCAAACGGTGGATCAGAAACCTACATATTTAAGCTGGGTGAGGCGCTAGAGCAGCACGGACATGAGGTTCAGTACTTCGGTATGGAGCATGAAGGCCGCTGCGTGGGCAACCGGGTCAATGCTTATACATCTGGTATGGACTTCCACGGCGGCAGCAAACTGAGCAAGCTGACTTACCCCATCAAAACTATCTACAGCAAGGAAGCAAGAGTGCAGCTGCGGAAAGTTCTGGATGACTTCAAGCCGGACGTCTGTCACCTGAACAATTTCAACTACCAGCTGACACCTTCCATCATTCTGGAAATCGTGAAGTGGCGCAAGGAGACCGGAAGGGATTGTAAGATCATCTTCACGGCACATGACTACCAGTTGGTTTGCCCGAACCATATGCTGAATAATCCGAACACTCACCAGAACTGTGAGAAGTGCCTCGGCGGCCATTTCGTGAATTGCATGAAAGGCAAGTGCATCCACGGCTCCACGGCGAAATCTGCCATCGGCATGATGGAAGCAGAGTTCTGGAAGTGGAAGGGTACCTACAAGTACATTGATACCATGATCTGCTGCTCGGAGTTCATGAAGAGCAAGATGGACAGCAATCCGCAGTTTGCGACCAAGACTGTGGCGATGCACAACTTCATCGACAAGGTTGAGTGGAAAGAGACGCCGAAGAAGGATTACGTCCTCTACTTTGGCCGCTTCTCTGAGGAGAAGGGCATCGGCACGCTCATCAAGGTCTGTAAGGAACTGCCGGATGTGCAGTTCATCTTCGCCGGTACTGGCCCGCTGGAAGAGACAGTAAATGGTATTAAGAACATCAAGAACGTTGGCTTCCAGAAAGGCGAGGCACTGGAGAAGCTGATCCGTGAGGCACGGTTCTCCATTTACCCTTCTGAGTGGTACGAGAACTGCCCGTTCTCTGTGATGGAATCCCAGATGTACGGCACGCCGGTGCTGGGTGCAAACATCGGCGGCATCCCGGAACTGATTCAGGTTGGCAAGACCGGCGAGCTGTTCGAGAGCGGTAATGCCGAAGATCTGAAGAAGAAGATCGAGAAGCTCTGGGGTGATAAAAAGCTGTGTGAACAGTATAGCAAGAACTGTAAGGACATCAGCTTCGATACCATCGATGAGTATTACGAGAAAATTATGAAAGTTTATAGATAAAAAAGAGAGATAGGGGTATTAGAAAATGGATAACAATAACGAAAAGAAACTGAATGGTACGGTCATCGTCACTTATCGCTGCAACGCTCGTTGCTCCATGTGTAACCGTTATAAAGCACCTTCCAAGCCGGAAGAGGAAATCAGCATCGAAACCATCAAGAAACTGCCGAAGATGTACTTTACCAACATCACCGGTGGTGAGCCGTTCATCCGTACCGACCTGAAGGATATCGTGCGTGAACTGTACAAGAAGTCTGACCGTATCGTTATTTCCACGAACGGTTTCTTCACAGATCGTATCGTTGATTTGTGTAAGGAGTTCCCTCAGATCGGTATTCGTATCTCTATCGAGGGTCTGGAGCAGACCAACAATGAGATTCGTGGCCTGCAGAACGGCTACCAGCGTGGTTACGGCACACTGAAGAAGCTGCGTGAAATGGGCATGAAGGATGTCGGTTTTGGTATGACCGTTCAGGACAAGAATGCTCCTGACCTCGTACCTCTGTACAAGATTTCCAACGAGATGGGCATGGAGTTTGCAACGGCTTCTCTGCACAACAGCTTCTATTTTGTCGAAGCTAAGAACATCATCCGTGATCGTCCGATGGTTGCAAAGAACTTCGAGAATCTGGTCAACGAACTGCTCCGCAGCAACAGCCCGAAGAAGTGGTTCCGTGCCTACTTCAATCATGGCCTGATCAACTACATCTATGGTCAGAAGCGTCTGCTGCCTTGCGACATGAGTTTCGACACCTTCTTCATCGATCCGTATGGCGATGTTATGCCTTGCAATGGTACCAAGGATAAAGAGGTCATGGGCAACCTTAATAACCAGACTTGGGACGAACTGTGGAACAGCCCGGAAGCAGAGAAGGTTCGTGCAAAGGTTCGTTGCTGCGACCGTGACTGTTGGATGATCGGTTCTGTTTCCCCGGCTATGCACAAGTACATCTGGAAGCCTGTTACTTGGGTTCTGGTTCATAAGTTCAAGGCTCTGTTCACCAAGCATCCGTACAGCATGTATGAGCTGAAGATCTGCCGTGACTACCGTGATGGCAAAGTCACTAAAGAGGACCTGGACAAGTGCAGCACTTGCGATATGAACTGTGTAATCAACAACGGTCTGAGTGAAGCTTCTAAGGAGCAGCTGAAGTATAAGACCGGTGAGGAAATTGTGGATGCAGATATTGCACAGCAGATGAAAGATTGAATGGGTGAATGATGAAACGACAGTTAAGTATTGTAGTGCCCGTCTATAACGTTGAGAAGCATTTGCAGCGATGCATTGAATCACTTTTGAAGCAAAAAGTGGATAATTATGAAATCATTTTAGTAGATGATGGCTCGTCTGATAGCAGCCCCGCTATGTGCGATGAGTACGCGCAAAAATATGCACATATTAAAGTACTGCACAAGACGAATGGGGGGCTGGGCTTTGCCCGAAACAGTGGAATTGCTATGGCAGAAGGAAAATACATAGCCTTTGTTGACTCAGATGATGCGGTTTCTCAGGACTTCTTTTCAGAACTTTTAGATGCGGCACGGAAAGCCAATGCAGATATCTGCATTGGCGGAATGACAGACATGTATGAAACGCAACAAAAAGCAAGTCCTCACCTCTTTGCAGGAAAAATATTTCTTGGACGGGATATTCAGAACGAGTTACTTCCAAGTATGTTGGGGTATGACAAATATGGCGCAAATTATGCAGGAATGTCTGTGTGCAAAGGTATCTATTCACTGAAAATTATTGCAGATAATAATATTCAATTTCACTCGGAGCGAGAATATATTTCCGAAGATGCAATTTTTGACATTGACTTTTTGAGTTGCTGTAATACGGCTGCAATTATTGATTCTGTGGGGTATCACTACTATCACAATGCCGGGACACTGACGACAAAATATAGACCAGAAAGATTTGAGCAAATAAAAAAGCTTTACCTATATGAAAAGCATCTGGTGCAAAACCGAAAATATAACGTAGAACTGTGTGAGCGTATTACAAGTATGTTTTTGGCAAATTTGCGCGTAACCATTATGCAAGAGGTGGCTTACAGGAGAAATTTTCACAGTTCAAGAACTTCCATAAAAAATATGATTTGCGATGAATGTGTACAAACAGCCATTAAGGCATATGATTACTCTAAAATGCCGCCCAAACAAAAGCTGTTCTGCGAGGCAATCAGTAATAAAAATACAATGTTAGTTTATGCGATGGCTTCACTTCAGAACCACAGAAAAAGAAAAGAATTGTTCTGAGACTAGTTTATAGGAGTATTGCAAAGACAGAATGACAATAAAAATAAACGTAAAAGAATTATTATTTGAATCAACAGTTGTTTTGATGTGTGGATTCAAATTTATAACATTCCCCTTTTTTGCAAAGTTTGGACTTGCTTTGCTGTGGATAATATATGCCTTGTCAGTGACTGGCATGGGAAGCAATAAAGTGGCAACGCAAACTTCAAGGCTGGTTTTTGTGCCCTACATAATAATGTTCGTTATATTTCCATTGCAGGTTCTGGCTAATCCGGTGAGTGGAATTTCATTTGTTTCATCTGTTTCCAGAATGGTAAGTCAAATGCTTCAAGCTTGCTTGACAATCGGCTTCGCTTATGCCGGATTCCGGCTGTTTGGCATAGATAGCACGAGAATTTTTTTTCGAGGATTAGTGGTAAATAATATCATCGGCGTCATTTGGGCTATTGCTAAATTTGGAATTGGACAGTTTGTAATGTTTGTTTCTAATCCTTTTGCCGATGTTTGGAATACATGGGTGGCAGGTGGACGGATTTCAAATGCGCTTGAACTCCATGAAGTTACATTTACGTTGGGGCTTTTCTTTATTTCCTTCTTTTATTCTTTCTATCAAAATCGAAAACGGAGAGAAATAAGAAAAACATATTGCGTATATCTGATCATATGTGCTGTGCTTCTGTATCTTGGTTTTAAGCGAATACAGTTCATAGGATTGGTTTTAATGCTTGCAATATATATTGTGATTAAGCGTAGAAATAAGGTGCGAAGTATTCAATTCTTTGATGGTGTGGTTTGGCTTGGAACAACACTTTTTATGTATGTTTATTTGGAGGTTATTTCTACTGATATAATTGCAAGACTTGCGGCACAATATGGAATCAATTTTATGTCAAGATTGGGATGGTTTGAAAAATTGACCCAATATTTTTCGGTTACCCCTTTTTATTTTGGTAGAGGGTGGGGAACGGTTTCTCTGATTGCCGATATGTTGAAGCAGGGTGTGCATAATGACATTATGAGAAACTATATCGACTTTGGATTCTTGGGCTTTCTCGCTTGGATTTCCTATTATCTGGCATATATCCCATATAAACTTGGTCACAAAAGTACAGAAACAGTAAAGCTATATTTGCTATTGATTGTATATATCATGATAACTTACATGACAGACAATACATTTACTTATATGATATTTCAAGCATCGTTTATAGTTATTGTCATGGCTGAATTGGAAAAGAGCGCCCGGGAGCAAATAAATGAGTAGAGAAAAAAACTTAATAAAGAATACCGGAATTTTGGCGATAGGACAATTAAGCTCGAAGCTGTTTACATTCCTGCTTCTGCCTGTTTATACATCTCTGCTGCTCCCGGAAGATTATGGTGTGGTAGATGTTCTGCAAACCGTGATTAACCTTGTTTTGTATGTTGCAACACTGCAAATTGAGTCTGCAATATTTAGGTTCCTTATTGATAACCGCGACAATACGGAAATAAAAAAAGAATATATCTCTACGGGGCTTTTTATTGTGGTTTCTATGACAGGAATCACTACGCTGATTGTATTGTTGGTAAATAGATATTACAACGTTCCTTATTTGAGCCTGTTTCTGCTTTCACTATGGGCACTAGCGTTTTATTTCTTTTTATCCAATTTGGCACGCGGTCTGGGGAAAAATACAGATTATTCGATAGCAAGTTTTATTGTAACATTATCTTCCTTGATTATTAATATCGTTTTTATTGTCAGCCTAGGAAAAGGTGCTTCATCAATTCTCTTGGCCTTAGCTGGATCTCAAGTATTTGGCAGCCTATATTTGGTATTTCGCCTTAAAGTATGGCGGTTGGTTTCCTTCCACGCATTTAGAAAAGCGAAAATGCAAGAGATGCTTGCATACTCTGTGCCACTGATTCCGAATGCTATCTCATGGTGGATTGCCAATACTTCAGACCGAATTTTGATTCTCATGTTTCTTGGCTCTGCGGCCAATGGTATTTATGCGGCGGCAAATAAAATTCCTACAATTTATACAACGCTTTTTTCTGTATTCAACCTTGCATGGTCTGAATCTGTTTCCCTTTCTATGAAAGATAAGGATCATCAGCAGTACATCAATGCAATGCTGAACAGAAGCTACAAATTTTTTTCATTTTTGAACTTGGGAATCATTATTTGTATGAGCTTTATGTTTGATCTTCTAGTGGGAGAAAACTATGCGCAAGCATATAGTCAAATTTACATTTTGCTTGTAGCAATTTTTGCAAATTCTATGTGTTCCTTGCTGGGTGGTGTTTTAACAGGATTAAAAGACTCTAAAGCTACCGGGTGGACAACGGCCGTAGGTGCAGCTGTAAATTTCCTTATCAATCTTTGCCTGATTCAAAAGATTGGACTATATGCAGCATCAATCTCAACGCTTGTTTCTTATTGCGTTATATTCTTGTGTCGATATAAAGTCGTTTGCAAATCCATTAAAGTGCGTTTTTCACTGAACTATTCTGTGCAGTTAGCAATAATACTTGCACTTGTTTCAACGGCTTATTTCTTAAGAAACATCATGCTGAGCATGATTGTATTGTTTGTATTGGTTGTATGGGGTTGTTGGCAAAATCAAGAAATTATTCGCGGATTTTTATTGATTCTACAGAAAAAGGATAATAAAAATGAAGATTAAAAAGATACTTAAAAAGCTAATCTACGGTCACAAAGCAGATTCTTCAACCTATGTGTTATGGCTAAAAAGTAAGGGTATGAGAATTGGAGAAAATGTAACTATTTATGCTCCTACAAAATGCAGCATTGATGAAACGCGTCCTTTTATGATTGAAATAGGAGACAACGTTGAAATAACAGAAGGCGTTACAATTCTTACGCACGGCTATGATTGGTCTGTGTTTAAACATTATAGCGGCGACTGCATGGGAAGCTGTAGTGAAGTGACGATTGGTAATAATGTGTTTATCGGTATGAACACAACAATTCTTAAAGGCAGCACGATAGGCAACAACTGTATTATTGGTGCTAACAGTCTACTGACGGGGGGGATATATCCTGATAACAGTGTTATTGTTGGCTCCCCTGCTAGGGTAATGTGCGACTTGAATACCTACTATAAGAAAAGAGCCGCAGCACAACTATGTGAAGCGAAAGAACTATATAAAAACTATAAGAAGTCATATGATTCAGAACCTCCAAAAGAAATATTTAGAGAATTCTTTTGGCTTTTTGAAGATAGAAATGCAGAACTTATCCCATGCTTTCAGGATGTTCTAAAATTGGGGGGGGAATACGAGAAAGCAGACAGAAGATTTCATTCTACAAACCCTCAGTTTGACAACTATGAAGATTTTTTGAATTGGTGCAGAAAGAAAGATTGAAGTTATGAAAATGACAGAATTGAAAAGAAGAGCGAAAAAGCTAAAGCATCTTTACGCGATTTATTATAAATTGATTGGCCAGAAAAGAGAGCGGCAAGAAGTAGAGAACAAGAAAAGAGAACTGCAGGAAAACGGTGGGAACGTTCTTGTAAAGGTTGATGAAGCATTAAAGAATACAGGCATTACATATTTTGCTGATTTCGGAACATTGCTTGGATTGGTTCGAGACAATGCCTTTATGAAATGGGATTCGGATATGGATTTTGGCGTTCTTTCTGATGACCAAAAAAATGAGGCTGATATGTGGAACGCTTTGGAAAATGCGTTAAAGAATGTTGGCCTCAGAAAGAAGAAAACTTGTACTTATGATGGAAGAATCATTGAGCAAACCTATAGCAGCGGTGTTTTGACGATAGATTTTTTTCTGCACTTTTTTACTGAGAACAACGATAATGTCTATCTGGCCTACAAGAAAAAAGGTTATGACTATACACAGGATAATGAATATCATCTTACATTATTAAAGATGTATCGATTTGGCAAATCGGAGATTCGAGATTTTAACGGCGTTAAAGTTTCAGTTCCATACAAGGCTGAATCTTATCTTGCTAGTGTTTATTCAGAAACATGGCGCATACCAAATCCTAATTGGATTTCTGAAAAGGGTCCTGCATGGAACGAAATTCCAAGTGCTAAAGCATATGCAGAATACTTTGATTAAGCGAATAGATGATGGAGATATTATGGGAATACCAATCAGAAAATTACAATTATTAGAATTGGAAATTGCAAAAGAGATCAAAAGAATATGTGAAGAAAATCAAATAGATTATTTCCTTATTGATGGGACATTACTGGGAGCCATTCGACATAAAGGATTTATCCCATGGGATGATGATATGGACATCGGAATGACTACTGAAAACTATAATCGATTTTTGGAAGTTGCTCCAAATCAATTAGATGAGAGGTTCTTTCTACAGACAAGTAGTATTGATAAAAATATCGGTTATGTTTTTGCAAAAGTACGGATGAAGCATACACACTTTATAGAAAAAGTCACTGATGGACTAGGCATACAAGATGGGATTTTTGTGGATATTCTCCCATACGATAAAGCCAATTCAAGTATGATACGTTCTTCCCACATGAGAAAATTACAGCTTCTTTGCAAAATAAAAATGTTAAAAGCTGGGTATGGGTTGAATAATATAACAAAAAATCCGTTGAATCGATTGGTTAACGATATATTGGCTTGGATTCCAGTATCAAAAGAAAAAATTGACAATAAAATCGAAAGTGAAATACAAAAAGGAATCGTATCCGGGAACGAGTATTACATTGAGAGGGATGGTATGTTCAAAGGAACATATGTGTTTAGAAGAGAATATGTGGATGAGCTTATTGATGTGAAGTTTGAAGACACTTTATTTAAGGCTCCCAAAAACTATGATGATTTTTTGAAATCAGCATATGGAAATTATCTCGAATATCCATCAGATGAAGAAAGATCTGTTGGACATTCGGTAAAGAGTGTAGAGTTGGAAAGGCCATTTGAAAGTTATTTTACTCAATAACTGCTATTGCTGATCTGATGTATAGAAAAGATATATCAAATGGGAGATAAACTAATATGAAATTGATTACCTTTAAAGATATTCAAGAATTGAATATCCGTCCATGCCAATGCTTTGATTGGGCAGAGCAAATGATACGCAATAAAAAGAATACGATTCTGCCGCCTAAAATCAGCATGAAACCGTTTGATGGAACATTTTGTAATGTGATGCCCAGCATTATTTCACAAACTGGAAATCTCAGCTGGGGGGGGGTAAAGATTGTAACTCGCTATCCCAATCGGGTGCCAAGTCTTGAAAGCAGAATCCTCCTTATGGATGCAGCATCGGGTGAGTTTCTGGCTCTAATGGATGGAACGTGGATCACCACTATGCGCACGGGAGCAGTTGCAGCACATTCGATTTTATTATTGGCAAAGGAAAATTTTTCTACGATAGGCATTATGGGTCTTGGAAACGTTGTTCGCGCAACGCTTTTAATCTTAGAAGATAAATTACCCGACAGAGAGTTACACATTAAGCTCCTTAAATACAAAGGGCAGGAAGTGGACTTGGCAGAGAGATTTTGTGCGAATAAGAATTATCATTTCACATTTGTTGATACTCCCGAAGAAATGGTGAAAGGCTCGGATGTGGTATTATCCGGGGCCACTTATCTTCCGAACGATGTCTGTGAAGATAAGTTCTTTGACGAGGGTGTCTTAGTTCAGCTATCCATACGTTGGGATTTACAAACTGTGATTTGTTTTTTGACAAGGTTTTTGCCGATGATGTGGGGCATGTAAAGAACTTCAAGAATTTTGATAAATTTAAACGACTTGCAGAAGTTTCGGATGTCGTCAATGGAGTAAAACCGGGGCGAGAAAACGATAGTGAAAGAATTCTGGCATATAACATTGGCGTATCAATTCACGATATATATTTTGCGGCTTCTATTTATCAGTTATTCAAGGAAACCGGAAAATTGGAACAGATGCAGGAAATAGATATGAAAGAACCAACAGAGAAGTTTTGGATTTGACTTTGGCAAATTCCTCTTTCCTGTTGGTGCTGATTCAGGAGGGAGAATTAGGTGAATCTTTCTTATAAAAGGATTTCTGTTATTGGCGGCGGAAACATAGGAACGCAGGTGGCCTGTGTTTGTGCGTCAAAGGAATGTGATGTAACGGTTTACAGTTCACGTCCGTATGCTTACGATGGAACACTTGAAATCGTAGATGCGAATGATTGCATTACGACAGGAAAAATGAAGAGTGTGACATCATCCCTGAAAAATGCGATTGAGGGAAGCGAATTTGTGTTTGTTACATATCCGGCTTTCAAGTTAAAAGAACTGGCAGAGGAGATGCTTCCCTTTGTGAAAAGGGGAATGGTCATATGCGTAATGCCCGGCACAGGAGGTGCTGAATTCGCATTTAGCGATTGTATTCGCGCAGGAGCTGTTTTGTGCGGATTACAGCGTGTGCCATCTGTGGCAAGACTTGAGCAGTATGGAAAGAGAGTTCGCTGCGAAGGTCTGCGAAATGAATTGTTTTTGGCGGCAATTCCAGCAGACACTGCTGAAAGGATTGCAATGTTTATTTCTTCGTTATGGGAAATTCCGTGCCATGTATTACCTAATTATCTTAGTGTAACGTTGACACCGAGCAATCCAATTCTGCACACCGCCAGGTTGAGTACGCTATTTAGGAATTATAAAGATGGCAAAGTGTACTCGAAAAATCCTCTCTTCTATGGAGAGTGGAATGATGAATCGTCTGAACTTTTAATTGCCTGTGATGAAGAATTACAAGAACTGTGCAAAAAGCTGACGAAATTGGACATGAGTAATGTTCGCTCGTTAAAACTGCACTATGAAAGTGAAACAGTGAAAGCAATGACCGAAAAGCTATGTAGCATCAAAAGCTTGCACAATTTACACTCACCAATGATTCAAACAAACAATGGCTGGATTCCTGATTTTCAATCAAGATATTTTACAGCGGATTTTCCATATGGACTGGCTATTATTGAAGATCTTGGAAAAATTGTTGCATTTGGGATGCCAAATATTTGCAAAACGATGGACTGGTATCGCTCTGTGACAGGCAATACAGAGCACTTTAAGTTTTCTGATTACGGGATTTACACAGTAGATGATTTATATGGTATTTACAAACAGTGAACAGAGTGACGGCGATTTTGCCGTTCACAAGTACAGAATAAGGCTGCATGTGATGAACAGCGGCCGATTTATAGGTTTTTTATTAGCAAAAATGAATGCTTCGCGTTCATTGCTATAAAAATATGAAAGATAAACTGAATAAGATGAAAGGAGAAAACAGAATGATACTCACAAGAAAGCAATTCGACATTTTAGCACTTCTGGCAAAAGAAAAAAGTCCGCCCTCTCAGCGTCAAATTGAGGAGAAAATCGGCCATTCTCTTGGAACTGTAAATCGCGTGATGAAGGAACTCACCGAACTTAAATATGTAAATGAGGGAGAAATTACGAATGAGGGCTTGGCTGCACTGGAACCCTACCGTGCTAAGCGCGCCATCTTTATTGCAGCAGGTTTTGGCTCCCGGCTGGTTCCCATTACATTTAATACCCCTAAGCCACTGGTTCGTGTTCATGGCGTTCGTATTATTGACCGTCTGATTGATGCCTGCTTGGAAGCTGGTATCAATGAAATCTATATTGTACGCGGCTATCTGGCAGATCAGTTTGACCAGTTGCTCTACAAGTATCCGATGATTAAGTTCTTGGAAAACCCTGTTTACAACGAAGCAAATAACATTTCTTCTTCGATGGTAGCGCGTTATATGCTGTCAAATGCTTATGTGTTTGAAGCGGATTTGCTGATTTCTAATCCGAAAATTATAACCAAATACCACTACAACTCGGACTTCCTTGCAATCAAGAAAGATCGGACAGATGACTGGTGCTTTGAGGTAAATGACGGCATTATCACCGAAGAAAAAGTTGGTGGTGAAGATTGTTGGCAGATGGTTGGTATATCTTACTGGAATGAAAATGATGGACATAGGCTTTCTCAGGATATTCCAGATGTTTATGCTGCACCGGGCGGAAAGGAACGTTATTGGGAACAAGTTCCGCTTGTATATAAAAAGGACCATTATAAAGTAGAAGTCCGTGAGTGTAAAGATGAGGATATTGTGGAAATTGATACCTTCTGTGAACTGAAGGCAATCGATAAAACCTATGATGTGTAAAATTAAAATGAACAATAGGAGGAAACTGAGAAATGTCAGATGGAATTAGCATTAAGAGGAATGTACTTTTGAACCCGGGTCCTTCGACTACAACAGATACAGTGAAATTAGCGCAGGTTGTTCCTGATATTTGCCCTAGAGAAAAAGAATTTGCAGGCCTAATGAAGGGATTGCGAGAAGATTTGGTGAGAATTGTGCATGGAAATCTGGACAAGTACACCAGTGTTCTGTTCTGCGGATCGGGAACAATAAACATTGATGTGTGTATTAATTCGTTACTTCCCGAAGGCAAGAAGGTTCTGGTAGTGAATAATGGTGCTTATAGTACAAGAGCGGTGGAAATATGCCAGTATTATGGGTTGCCTCATATTGATCTTCGATTCCCAGTGAATCAGAGACCGGTGCTTTCGGTGGTTGAGGATGCTTTAAAAAATAACCCTGATATTGGTCTTGTACATACAACCCATAACGAAACAGGAACAGGAATCCTGAATCCAATTCGTGAAATTGGTGCGCTTGCACATAAATATGGTGCGATTTTCACCGTTGATACCACCTCCACCTATGCGATGCGACCCATTGATATTGAAAAAGATAATATCGACTTCTGTATGGCATCTGCTCAAAAGGGATTGATGGCTATGACAGGATTGTCTTTTGTGGTGGGAAACCGTGCCATTATTGAGGATTCTAAGAATTTTCCTAAGCGTTCTTATTATTGCAACTTGTATCTACAATATGAATTCTTTGAAAAGACAGGTGAGATGCACTTTACTCCACCGGTGCAAACTATTTATGCAACGATTCAGGCATTGAAAGAATACTGGGCAGAGGGAGAAGAGGCAAAGTGGGCACGCCATACTCGCGTTTTTGAGGCGATCCATGCTGGCTTGGACGAGTTGGGATTCAAAGATGTGATTAAGCGGGAATGGCAATCGGGTCTGGTCGTTTCTGCAATTTATCCTGATGACCCCAACTGGGACTTTGAGAAAGTTCACGATTATTGTTACAAGAGGGGATTTACCATCTATCCAGGCAAGATTTCCACAACGAATACATTCCGGCTTTGCGCATTAGGAGCCATTGACGAGAATGACATTAAAGATTTCTTCAAGGTGTTCCGGGATGCTTTGGAAGTAAATAACATTCAAATTCCGGTTGTATACAAAGAGGAGGCATAAATATGAAGAGAGTTTATACTTGTTTTTGCACTGATGTTATTCACGAGGGACATTTAAATATTATTCATGAAGCAAGAAAATATGGGGAAGTCGTAGTAGGCGTGCTTAGTGATGCTGCAATGATCCGTTTCAATCGCTTCCCAACAGTGAGTTTTGAGGAACGAGTTCAGCTTGTAAAAGACATTCCAGAGGTAAGCAATGTCGTAATACAGAATGATGTGATGTACGATGAGGTCGTTGCAGAGCTTCATCCGGATTATGTGATTCATGGTGATAATTGGTTGCATGGACCAATGAAAGCTATTCGGGACAATGTGGCTGCCCTGTTAGAGCCGTATGGCGGTGAGATCATTGATGTTCCTTATACCTACAATGAAGATGTCAAGAATACAGATGACCGCATTAAGGCAAAACTTGCGATGCCGGAGTATCGCCGCAAGAGGCTGAAACAGCTGATTTCCATCCGCCCGATCGTGAAGGCAATCGAAGTGCATAATGGCATTACCGGCTTGATTGCGGAGAAAACGGTTGTCGAACATAATGGTGAGTTGGATCAGTTCGATGCGATGTGGATTAGCTCTCTATGCGATTCTACGGCTAAGGGAAAACCTGATATTGAGTTGGTTGATATGACTTCCCGGTTCCAGACGATTAACGATGTGACAGAGGTTACCACCAAGCCGATTATTTTTGATGGCGATACTGGCGGGCTTACGGAGCATTTTGTATACACTGTTCGCACCTTGGAGAAGATGGGTGTTTCTGCAATCATTATTGAAGACAAAACGGGCTTGAAGAAGAACTCTTTGTTTGGAACTGAGGTAAAACAGACACAGGATAGTATTGAAAATTTCTCTGCTAAGATTGCGGCAGGGAAAAAAGCGCAGCTGACAGATGACTTTATGATTATTGCGCGTATAGAGAGCCTGATTCTTGAACAGGGAATGGAAGATGCATTGACTCGTGCTCATGCGTTTGTGAAAGCAGGGGCAGATGGGATTATGATTCACAGTAGAAAGAAAGATCCCACAGAGATTTTGGAATTCTGTGATCAATTTAGAGCAGAAAACAAAACGACACCTATCGTAGTCGTTCCTTCTTCGTTCAACACGATTACGGAAGCTGAACTGGCAGAGCATGGGGTCAACATTGTAATTTATGCAAATCAGCTTACAAGAAGTGCATTTCCTGCAATGAAGAAAACGGCAGAGGATATTTTGAAATATCATCGCGCCAAGGAAGTTGATGACAGGCTTCTTCCGATTAAGGACATTATTACATTGATCGACGAAATCTGAGAGGGAATAATATGAAAGTTGAGAGACTATTAGAAATCATTGGATCTGATTTTTACACAGGTGTCCCTGATTCGCAGCTGAAGGCACTGTGTAATTACCTGATTAAAGAGTATGGAATTGATCAGAAGCATCATATTATTGCTGCAAATGAAGGTAATTGTACTGCACTTGCTGCTGGGTATCATCTTGCAACCGGTAAAATCCCTGTAGTGTACATGCAGAATTCTGGGGAAGGTAATGTCATCAATCCGGTCGCGTCCTTGTTGAATGATAAGGTCTATGCGATTCCAGTTGTGTTTGTAGTTGGTTGGAGAGGCGAACCAGGTATTCACGATGAGCCTCAGCACATTTATCAAGGCGAAGTTACTGTTAAGTTATTGGATGATATGGGAATCAAATCTTTCATCATTGGTAAAGATACGACTGATGAAGAGGTAGAGTCTGCTATGCAGGAGTTTAAGACAATTCTTGCTGACGGAAAAGATGTGGCTTTTGTTATTCGTAAAGGCGCACTTTCTTATGATGGAAAAGTGACGTATGCGAATGATAACACGATGGTTCGGGAAGAAATTATCCAGCATATAGTGAATGTCAGCGGAGAAGATCCTATTATAAGCACCACTGGAAAAGCCAGTCGCGAACTGTTTGAAACACGTGTGGCCAATGGGCAGAGTCACAAATATGACTTCTTAACGGTTGGCTCTATGGGGCATAGCAGCAGTATTGCACTTGGTGTTGCAATCAATAAGCCGGATACAAGAGTGTGGTGCATCGATGGCGATGGCGCAGTTTTGATGCATATGGGTTCAATGGCTGTTTTGGGAGCCAATGCACCAAAGAATATGATTCATATTGTCATTAACAATGGTGCGCATGAGACCGTTGGCGGTATGCCTACAGTTGCCTCTAAGATTGATCTTGTAGCTATTGCAAAAGCTTGTGGATATCCTAATGCGGTGAGTGTAGATAATTTTAAGGATTTAGATGACGAGCTGGAGGCCGCAAAATCTCGGAATGAGCTCAGTTTCATTGAAGCAAAGTGTTCTATTGGTGCGAGAGATAATCTTGGACGCCCCACGACAACGGCGTTGGAAAACAAGATTAATTTTATGGAATACCTGAAAACATTGTAACGATAAAAAAGAAACTCATGATGATACTGCCATGCAGGAAGCAGGGTCTAAGGTGGCTGAAGCTCTGGGCGATACCGGGCGTATCCTTGTCCGCGAGTCAAGCACTGAACCTCTGGTGCGCGTGATGGTGGAAGCCCCCGACCATGACACTTGTCAGAAATATGTTTCCGAAGTTGTCGATGTAATTCGTGATAGAGGATATAGCCTGTAAATTGAAAGGCCAGCCACTAGAGATAAACCATCATTAGAAAAAATTGAAATAGCGTAAGTGCATATAAAACGGTAAGGTTCGATTTTGAACTTTGCCGTTTTTCTTTTTATTTAAAATTATAAATTTTTTCAGAACTGTATTCCAAAATGGCTCTATAGATTCATATTGGTGTAAGGAGTAAGAAAAAGTTCAAATAAAATTTGAAAATTTGGTTGCCAAATGCCTATTTTAAAATGCTATAGGTGTAGAAAGTTGTTTAAAAAAGTGAAAAAATTCTGAATTTTTCGGAAAGGTAGTTTAAAAACACCCCTTAAAGTTTGTATAGGGTGTAAGGGCTATATTCCAAAACAGACCTATTTGCTTGGATTCACTTCCGAAAATCCCTAATTCCTTACAAAGTTACATCGCACCTTGAAAATCACATGAGCCACCCCAGCAGGATACATCTGGTACTGAATGTGCATTTTGCGCGTCTTACCGGAAAATACGCCGGATAAAATCGGGTAGGAACGGGCCGGGACAGAGTGGACGGTAGTTAAGAGCAAGATTCGCCTTTGTATACGAAACCGCTCCTGCGGGCGGTTTCTCCACGGCGGCATCTTGATGGGGATTGCGCTCCCCATACCCTCACATCGTGCAAAATCGCATGATTTTGCCTGTTGGTGGCCTGCCGCAGCAGGTCACAGCCGGAGTGCAGATGCACTGCCGGGAAAATCAAATTCTTGATTTTGGAAAGGAGACCCCATGCCACGAACGAAGAAAAAAGTGAAACCTATCGTAAAGACAAAAGTAATCTCCGCACGAGTTACAGAAGCAGTATATGAGCTTTTACACCAGCAGGCAGAAGATGCCGGAATGACCCTCTCTGAATTTACAGCGCAGATGCTGATGAAAGGCCGCGTGAATACCTCGTATGTGTTCTATGTCCACCCGGACGAGATCGAAGCTATCACACGGGAGTTTGCCGCCATCGGGAACAACTTGAACCAGATCGCGGCGTTCTTCAACAGCGGCGGTATCCAGTCGCGCGCTATGCTCGAAAACATCAACCATGCGATTGCCTGCATTTTTGAAATGCGGGAGCAGGTTGCAGAAATGGCAGGAAAGAACTATGGCAATCTTAAAGCATATCGCAAGTAAGAGTTCCAACTATGGTGCTGCGCTGGAGTACCTGATTTTCAAACATGACGAACTTCGGAAAAAGCCGATTCTGGACAAAAACGGCAATCGCATCATGCGGGATGAGTTTTATCTGGACGGCCTGAACTGTGAACCCTATTCTTTCGATGCAGCCTGCCAGCAGCTGAACCGCGAATATCAGAAGAATAAAAACAAGGATGAAATCAAATCCCACCACTACATCATCAGCTTTGACCCTGCTGATAAGGATGAGTGCGGTCTGACAGGAGAACGTGCGCAGGCCATCGGACTGGAATATGCAAAAGCTAATTTTCCGGGGCATCAGGCATTGGTCTGTACGCACATGGACGGGCACAACGGCAGCGGCAACATTCATGTGCATATCGTAATCAACAGTCTGCGGAAACTGGATGTGTCGTCGCAGCCTTTTATGGAACGGCCCATTGATAGCAAGGCTGGCTACAAGCACCATTTGACAAAAGACTACTTGAAACATTTACAGAAATCTCTGATGGATATTTGCATGAGGGAAAATCTGTATCAGGTTGATTTGCTTTCCCCCTCTCTTGCGAAAGTTTCGGAGCAGGAATATTACGCTAAACGGCGCGGACAGATCAACCTGGACCTTACCAATCTGGAACTTCTTGGCGATGGGTTCACACCAGCAAAGACGACTTTTGAAACGGAGAAGGAAAAAATCCGAAATGCCATTACCGATATAGCAAAACAATCTGTATCTTTTATGGATTTCCAAAACCTATTAAAGCTGGAATACGGCATTTTGGTGAAAGACCATCGAGGACGATTCAGCTATCTTCCGGCAGACAGAGATAAATTCATCTCAGCCAGAACACTGGGAGCCAGTTTTGACCGTGAGCATCTTTTGCTGCTTTTTCAGTGCAATGCAGCTGAGAAAGAAAAGCAGCAGTGGCGTGTTGATGATCCTATGGACGCACTGTACATCAAATCGAATCTCCGGCTGGTTGTAAATTTGCAGGATTGCGTAAAGGCTCAGCAAAGCTATGCCTATGCCCAGAAGGTCAAAATCTCAAATTTACAGAAGATGGCGCAGACCGTTCTCTATGTGCAAGAGCACGGGTATGATTCTTATGAAGAACTCTATAAAACTGCAGAAAGTATTGACCGAAAAATGGCAGCAGCGCGAAGTGATGCGAGATTCACGGAAGTCAAACTGAAAGAGGTCAATGAGCAGATTCATTATTTGGGACAGTATCTTTCTACAAAATCAGTCTATGGTGACTTTCTGAAATCTACCAATAAGAAATGTTTCCGTCAGGCCCATGCAGAGGATATTACCAAATATGAAGAAGCGCGTCAATTTCTAAAGCAGGATTTCCTGGACGAAAAATTCCCTCTGATGAAAGACCTCCGGGATGAAAAAGAACTTCTGATGCGCACAAAGGATGCACGGTATGAAACATATCACTATTTTAAGGAACGCAATGCAGAAATACAGACGGTACTTGCCAATGTGGATAGCATCCTTGAAATGGAAAAAGTGCAGCAGCGAGAGCGTCAACCGAAACGCAAGAAGCGCAGCTATGATATGAGCCTGTAAGCAACAGGGTCTTCCACCCCGCACCCCGGAACCCTACCGGATGCGTAAGCCCGTGCAGGGCTTTCCCATTCGGCAGGGACTTTTGAAAACGATTAGGAGGAAGCTTGAGTAAAGAGTACATCAAAGCACAAACCCCACTGCCCGCGTATTTTCCTTATCCAAAATTTCTGCTGCAGATGAGCTTGTCCCATACAGCACGGCTGACCTATGTTCTGCTGCTGGACCGCATGACCCTTTCCCAGAAGAACAGCTGGTTGGATGCGCAGGGCCGGGTATATGTGCTCTATCCGCTGGCAGGGCTGGCGGCAGATCTGCAGAGCAGCATTTCCAGTGTCACCCGTGCTCTGCGGGAACTGGAAGCCGCACGGCTGATCGAACGGCGGTCCAATGGCTTTTCCAAGCCCAATCAGATATTTCTCGGCGTTCCTCAGACTGTGCAGAAATGCGCAAGCGAGATGGTCAAAAATGAGCAGCCTGATTGCTCAAAAGTGAGCAATACGATTGCGCAAAACTGCACACCTAACCAAATAAATAAGAATAACCTAAGATTAAACAAAATAAATAGAACCAAAGAAGCATATGGGCGGTATCAGAATGTTTTTCTGGAAAATTATTCGGAACTGAAAATCGAAATTGCAGAGTTGGATACTCTGATCGAAGACCTTTCGGCCTATATGCAGTCTACAGGCAAAAAGTACGCAGACCATGCGGCGACCCTGCGCAGCTGGTCGGCACGAAAGAAAAAACAACAGAAACCGGGAACAGGAATCCCTGACTACACCTACAGCAAGGAGGAAAGTTTATGACGGAAACGATCCAAACAGCGATGGACAGGCTTATGACGATTTCGGCAGAACCGCAGGATTACGTTGCAGAAGATGGGCTGCTGTACTGCGGCAGCTGCAATACCCCTAAGGAAGCGTTCTTCCCGAACGGAAGAAAGCTGTTTGGTCGTGACCGCCATCCGGCTGAATGCCTGTGCAGGCAGGCGGTGAGAGAAAAGCAAGAAGCCGAAGAAAAAGCAAGGCTGCATCACGAGAACGTGCGGCGGCTGAAGCTGCAGGGCTTTACCGACTGGGCGATGCAGAATTGGACGTTTGAAAACGACAATGGGCAAAATCCACAGATGCAGCTGGCACAGCGGTATGTGAATCACTGGCCGGAAATGCGGGAGAAGAATGTGGGGCTGCTGCTCTGGGGCGGTGTTGGTACAGGCAAGAGTTTCATGGTGGGCTGTATTGCCAATGCCCTGATAGAGCAGGAGGTGGCAGTCTGCATGACGAATTTTGCCCGAATTATGAACGAACTGAACAGTGCTTTTGCCGGGCGAAACGAAGTCGTGGGCAGGCTGTGCAGTTATCCGCTGCTTGTCATTGATGATTTCGGTATGGAGCGCGGCACGGAATATGCGCTGGAGCAGATTTATAACATCATCGACAGCCGTTACCGCAGTCGGAAACCGCTGATTGTTACCACGAACCTGACCCTGACGGAGTTGAAGAACCCACAGGATACCGCTCACGCCCGTATCTATGACCGTCTGCTGGAACTGTGTACCCCGATTGCCTGCACGGGTCCCAGCATGAGAAAGAACATAGGACAGGAAAAATTGAACTTGCTGAAAACACTTCTGGCTTGAATGGGAGGTACGCGATTGAAAGAAAACAGCACAATGAGTTGGTTGGAGCAGATCCACCAGATGAAGAACCGGGACATCCGCACGATAGAACAGCATGAACTGCAGGAACTGCCGCAGGATGCAGTGGAACACGGATTGCAGCAGGAGGAAAGGCTGAAAAATCTGCTGGATAAGGTCAGAAATCCTTATTGCTATCTGGACAACGGAATCATTGTGAAGCTGAATTTCGCACCGAGAGGGAGCAGCACACTGTCTGAGCGCATTGGCAGATGTTTTCAGTCTGCCAGCTGAAACGGTAGAGAAAGTTTCGGCAAGCTGCTGAAAAATCGCACAGAAAAATTTCGAGCTTTAATGCGATAAAGTGCTGGACAAAGGGTGATGATTCTGGTAAGCTGTTTGTGGGTAAGAAAATAGGAATGTGCCAGCTGAGTAAAGTATGCTCGGCAGGCTTGTTCTACATAGAAAAATGTGGAGCCTTTCGCTTCTCTGACGAACAGTATTGCCGATTCGTTAAGGAGGTGGAAGGCTTTTGTTATACCCTGATTTAAATTCGCAGAAGAAACCGCAGAAAAATTCAACTCGTTATCGTACAGCCCTGTATTTACGTTTATCCCGTGAGGATGGCGATAAAACAGAGAGCGACAGCATTGCAAACCAGCGTACCTTGCTGGAAGCCTATGCCGCAGACCACCCGGAACTGTGCATTGTGGATGAGTTTGTGGATGATGGCTACTCCGGCTCGAACTTTGAACGCCCTGCGTTTCAAAGGCTGTTTCAGGAACTGGAACAAGGGACTATCAACTGCATTCTTGTGAAAGATTTGTCCCGTTTCGGTCGAAATTACATTGAAGTGGGGCGTTATCTGGAACGGATTTTCCCGGTCATGAGGGTCCGGCTGATTGCAGTAACAGATAACTATGACAGCCAATCTGCGTGGAAGACCAGTGATTCCATCATGGTCCCGATGCGGAATCTGCTCAATGATGCCTACTGCCGGGATATTTCCGTCAAAATCAAGAGCCAGCTTGCGGTCAAGCGCAAGCGCGGCGATTTTGTGGGAAGCTTTGCAGCGTATGGATACCAGAAAGACCCTACAAATCACAGCAAACTGATTATAGACGAACTGGCAGCGGAAACGGTGCAAGATATTTTCCGCTGGAAGATCAGCGGCATGAGCAATCAGGGCATCGCAGACCGATTGAATGCAGAGAAAGTGCCGTCCCCAGCCGCGCGAAAGCTGCAGAGCGGGGCAAAGCTGAGCCTGCATTTCCGCAAGAGCGATGAGCCGCCGTGGTCTGCCAAGGCGATAGATCGCATTCTGCACAATGAGGTTTATACCGGGAAACTGGTACAAGGAAAAACCCGGCGACTGGATTATCGCTCTAAAAAGAAAATGAACGTGCCGATGCGGGACTGGACGATCGTGGACAACACCCATGAGGCAATCGTTCCGGCAGAGCAGTTTGAGCTGGTGCAGCGGATTCTGAAAACCGAAACCCGCAGGCCGAACGATGCCGAAACGGTGGCTCTGTTTGCAGGCTTTCTCTACTGTGGGGACTGCGGCAGTCGGCTGGTGCGCAGGTCAGCCAGCTATAAAGACAAGCGGTACATCTATTATCAGTGCTCCGGCAGCAAGCAGAACAAAGGCAGCTGCACGAGCCATAACCTGCGGGATGAAAAGCTCTATAACATCGTGCGGAACGCACTCCAGATGCAGATCCAGATCGTGATGGAGGAAGCCGAGTTTGTAGAAAGCATCCGGCAGGCCCGGCAGGAGCCATACCGTGTGCGGCGTATCGAGCGGCAGATTCGGCAGTTGACCGCAGAAAAGGCCCATACGCAGGGCATTAAGGAAAAGCTGTACGGGGACTATGCAGACGAAATCCTCACACGGGAAGATTTTCTGAACTACAACGAACTGTACAGCAAGCGGATCGAAGAATATGACCGCAAAATCATGGAACTGGAAGCGGAACAGCAAAATCTGCAGACTGCCCCGAATGCTTATCCGTTTCTGGACGTGTACCGCAAGTATCGGAAACTGGAAGAAGTCACCCGCCCAATGGTCGTTGAGTTGATTGAGAAAATTGAAGTGTATGAGGGCAACCGGGTGGAAATCACGTTCCGATTTCAGGATGAAATTTCGGACCTGCTGGAAGAACTGCATCAAAAGCAGATGGGGCAGCATGAAGTGTCCGCTTGAAAGGAGGCTGTGACTTATGGCAAGAGTAAGCAAGAAGGTAAGTGCGGCGCAGCGGGAAGCCGAGAACGCGCAGCACCGTATCTGGAAAACCGCAATTTACGCACGATTGTCTGATTTCGATGATGTGCTTCGGAATACGGAATCACTGGAAGTGCAAATTTCCTATATCAAGGAGTACATTAACCATCGAGATGACCTGATGCTGCTGGATGTGTTTGCAGACAAGCGGTGTACAGGAACAAATTTTGACCGCCCGGAATTTGAGAGGCTTCTAAAAGCACTGCAGGAGCGGAAAATCGACTGCATCGTGGTAAAGGATTTCTCCCGACTGGGTCGTAATTTCGTAGAAACAGGTCAGTATCTGGAGCAAGTGTTTCCACTGTTTGGCGTAAGATTTATCGCCATCAATGATAATTATGATAGCCTGAACAGCCAAAGTCGGGACGGGATGCTGGTGCCGATCAAGAGCATGATCAATGAAATGTACTCGAAAGACCTGTCCAAGAAGATTCAGTCGTGCTTTCGTTCCAAGGAAGCACGAGGAGAAATCTATACGCCTGTTCCGTTCGGTTACAAGAGAAATCAGCAGAATCATTTGATTCTGGACGAGGAAGTCAGCGATGTGGTAGTTCGGATTTTTCTCTGGAAGAAATCCGGCATGAAAGAGCGCGAGATTGCAAAGAAGCTGTCTGCGCAGGGAATCCCGACACCTTTTACACGCCGCTGTCAGCTGGGATACCTGAAAAACACCTTGCGGGTAAAGGACCCAGCATGGCAGACCGTGTTCGTGACAAAGGTGCTGGAAAATCCAATCTACACAGGAACAATGGTCTATAACCGCATCGCCTACGATGAAACGAATCGGAAAATCGGGCAGAATCCACGGGAAAGCTGGCGGATGGTGCCGGACAGCCATCCGGCGATTATCAGCTGGGAACTGTTTGATGAAGTTTCCGCATTACGGGAAGCCGAGCAAGCAGTCAAGGAAGAGCGAAAAAAGTGGTGCAGACAGCGCAGAAAGAACAATCCGAACATCTTCAAAGGCAGAATCTCTTGCAAAAAGTGCGGAGAAAAATTGGTTTGTCATTGGCAAAGTGATGGTACGCTGTATTTTTACTGTGCATCTTGCCATGTTTCCATCTCCGAGAAAGACCTCTGGAACGGCATCCATAAGGAACTGCACCAGCGGTTAGAAGAACATAAGAACTTGAAAAAGCTGATACAGAAGAATTCCGGGAAAAGCGTACTTGAAACAAAGAAAGTGGCATTAAACCGTAAAATTGAACAGCTGTCGGGCAGCATCGTTCGACTGGAATCACAGAAGCGCAGCAGCTATGAGCAGTATGTCCTTGGGAAAATTTCAAAAGAAAAATTTCTGGAACTGAAGCAGGGTTTGGAAAATGAAATCACAACACTGAGACAGACGAAAGCTGAAAAAGAGAAAGAACTGGACGTTGTTCAAGAAGAACTGCAGCAGAAAAAGCAGATTGCAGGCAGCACAGAAGTCCTTTTGACGGCAGACAATCTGCAGCAGTATGTAAAGAAAATTGAAGTGGATCACAAGAAAAATACTTACACGGAATTTGTGTTCTAAAGAAGAAGGAGGACAGACAATGAAAGAAAAAATCTATGATGCCCGGACAGGGATGGAATATGTTTTGGTTGGCGATTATTACCTGCCAGCCTTGAAACTGCCACGGACTCGTCCGATTGGCCGCTGGGGAATGCTATACAAGGCGTACCTGAAACTGCGAAAACCAGCTTATTATCAGAGCCTGCTGCTGAGTGGAAAGCTGGATACTGTTTTGGCAGATGTGGAAGAACAGGCAGCAGAGCGATATGAGGTTTTGATTGAGCAGATGAGCCAGCGGGAGGGGGTATCGGAAAAACTGAAAGAAGAAAATCAGATGGAATGGGTGCGCCGCATGAGCAATCTGGAAAATCGTGCAGCGGAAATTGTAAAGACAGAATTGATCTACACGTATGAAAGGCGGTGAGCAGCAGATGATCGGAACCTATTACCGACTTTCCCTTGCGGACGAGGATGTGGGTGCTGATAAGGCCGAGAGCAACAGCATTCAGGGCCAGCGCGGACTGGTAGAGGGGTATATCATGGCTCGCCCGGAACTGGCTGCAGAGCCGCGTCAGGAGTACGTTGACGATGGCTATTCCGGCACCTCTACAAGCCGCCCTGCGTTTCAGCGGTTGATTGAGGACGCGCAGGCCGGAAAGGTGAAAGCAATTATTGTAAAGGACTTTTCTCGGTTTGCCCGTGATTACATTGAGGCAGGCGATTATATGGAGCGCATCTTCCCGCTGCTGGGCGTTCGCTTTATTTCTGTCAACGATGGGTATGACAGTGGAATACACGCCGGAAACGATGTGCGAGGGCTGGAAGTGGCCATCAAGAACATCATCAACGCATCCTACAGCCGGGACCTTTCTGCCAAAATCGCAGCAGCCGACCATGTGATGCAGAAGAAAGGAATGTATCTCGGAGGATACCGCCCGTTCGGATTCCTACCGGACCCGAACGATTGCCATAAGCTGATCCTTGACCCGGTAGCCAGCCAGTATGTACGGTTGATCTTTGAACTGGCATTGCAGGGCAACAGAACGGGCACCATCGCAAAAATCCTGAATGAAAAGCAGATCCCGACCCCGGCAGCATATCATGTGGCGGAAAACCATGTGTACAGCGAGCAGAAAGCATGGGACTTGCAGCGCAGCCATTGGACAAGCGGAACGGTTTATCATGTTCTGAAAAATGAGAAGTATAAGGGCACCTATGTGGGCGCGAAATTCATTATGCCTGTTCCGTGCAAGCATCGGGTCCTGCGCGCGCCGTTGGAACAGCAGGTACGAATTGAAGACAGTCATGCCGCCATTGTGACCCCGGAAGAATTTGAACAGGCACAAAAGGTCATTATGCTGCAGCATGGGAATCACCAAACCGGGAACTACACAAAACGCCAGTATCCGCTGAAAGGAAAGGTCTACTGCGGCTACTGCCAGAAATTGATGAAATACCGTGTTCTCAAGAAACTTGGCCCTTCTTTTAACTGCAGATTTTCGGCCACAGCGGTGGACAGCCCCTGCAAGCGAATCCCGATTTCTGAGGAACTGCTGGAAGAGATTGCCCGAAGTGCACTGACAGCGCAAATAAAACAGGCGGAGCATATACTGGAAATTCTGCACGAACGGGAACGCAAAGCGTTGATCTGCTTTTCCGCACTGGAACGGCAGGAAGAAAAGCTGAGTGCAGAAAAGGCAGAAATCATAAAACAGCGCGTTGCACTGTATGAGCAGTATGCCGATGGAAACATGAGCAAGGAAGAATTTATCCGGCAGAGAGATGCCTACAGAGTGCAGGAAGATGAACGGATGGAGCAGATTCAACGGCTGCGTACCGAGAAAAATCAAATTTTCCATCCTGTGAAAAAGGATACGGATAATTTGCAAGCCGTGATGAATAAGGTGGGAGAAGCAGGCGATGTGATGCACTTATCGCAGAATGTGGTGGAAACCTTTATTGACCGTATTGAGGTTTTCAACGATGAGCGTGTGAAAATCCGTTTTACATTTGAGGACACATTGAACAGCTATGAGGAAAAGTGAGTGCAGTGATTTCCTGATTTAAGGTAAATACAGCGTTCTGATAATCAAAAAACAAAGGCTCGCATAAACCACAGACGGCACCCAGGAAGATTCGAGGGTGCGTCTGCAGCTTATGCGGGCCGTTTTATTTTGTGTTTTTACTGCGAAAAAATGTTAAATTCCAAGGCTGACAAGAGTGGCCTTTAACTCCTTTGCCATGCGAATAATGACAGTCTGTTCGACTTCGCTACAGTCCAACAAGAGGCGATGCAAATCGGAATCAGAAGAGGAAATCGAATAATCAAGGCTGTCAACCAGTAACTCATCGACAGAAATATGTAGAACGTTGGCAAGATTAATCAGGATTGGCAAACTGGGAGTCTTAGCACCGCTTTCAAGATAAGCAATATATTCACGACTACAGTCGGTTAAATCAGCAAGCTTTTCCTGAGTCATGTTGAACTTCAAACGATAGAAACTAATTCGTTTCCCCAAAGCAATACAATTAATGGACATACAAAACATTCCTTTCACATGCCCCACATAAGCCAATACTATTATTTTAGATTTGCAGCACTATAACAATAGAGAAAAGAACCGAATGTATAGCTCAGAATTCGGTGGGCACACCCCCAGCAGGCGTGTATTCTGAGGGCAAAATGTAACTGCTGGTTTACGTTTTGGGGCATGTGTAAACTGGCAGTTTACAGAAAAAATCATCTGATAAGTGTATAATAAGAGCGTGGAATCGAACTGCATGATAAAACGGATGCAGACGAAGAAAAATGCTTACTGGCGCTGCATAGTGGGGCACAGTTAACACAGATATACTACCATTTTCGGTCAGAAGAACTGTATAGAGAAAAGGCTGGATATGGTCCGCATAAGAATGCTTTGACTTATGGAGAAATGAATCAATAAGAACCAAAGAGGCAATTTGCATAGAAGTCAGAATTATTATTTTTCCCCTCTAGCGGAGATGGCTTCTGAGGCCAAAATGTGATCCAGTAGGTCACATTTTAAGGAACAAGTGAACTGCTGGTTCACAGAAAAAATCATCTGATAAGCGTATAATAAAAGCATGAAATCAAACTGCAAAATAAAGTGGGGAAAACGAAATGGAACGGCTGCTGACACTGTATAGCGAAGTTCAGTCAACGGATGTACGGTGGCTGTGGTATCCCTTTATTGCAATCGGGAAAATCACACTGCTGCAGGGTGATCCCGGCGATGGAAAATCCACCATGATGATGAATCTGATTGCGGAACTTTCAACGGGTGGTAAGACCCCGGACGGCTGTAAGATCGGTGCGCCGCAAAAAGTGATTTATCAGTGCTCCGAGGATGGCGTTTCAGACACGATAAAGCCCCGTCTGGAACGCTGCGGAGCAGACTGCAAGAAGATTGCTTTCATCAACGAAGAAGTTTATAACGGCCTTACATTGGACGATGAGCGTATCCGTCAGGCAATCATTGAATTCCGGCCGCGATTGGTCGTGATCGACCCGATTCAGGCTTATCTTGGCAGTGATTCTGATTTGCAGATTGCAGGCAGAGCGCGAAAACTCATGCGCCGCCTTGGAATGTGGGCTGCTGGTTACGACTGCGCTATCGTTCTGATTGGACATCTCAACAAAAAAGAAGGTTCCAAAGGGCTGTACCGCAGCCTTGGCAGCATTGATGTTGTGGCAGCAGCACGAAGTGTTTTGCAGGTTGAACGGGATGCCGAGAACCCTGATATAAGAATCGTACATCAAATCAAAAACAGTCTTGCGCCTACGGCAGAAGACATCCGTTTTTCCATTTCTGCCGACAAGGGCTTTCGGTGGCTGGAATGCAGACCACAACCCTTTGAAAATCAACAGTCGGATACCGAACCTAAATTTGATACCGAGCAGCAGAAAGCTGTTTACTGGATCAAGCATTTCCTTGAAAAAGGCGATATGAGCGCAAATGAAATGTATTGTCGTCTGGACAATGAGGGTATCAGCAGGCGAGTAGCACGGATGGTAAAAACGGAAATGGGAATCCACTGCTATCAGAAGAAGCGGAGATGGTATTGGAGTGTTCAGCCGGAAGAAGGTGCTGTAAATGGACCACAGGCATAAAGTTGGCGGCTATGTGAAACTTGCAAAGCTGTGGGAGCGTTCCAAAGACGCAGCGGTAGCCTATCATAGCTCCTACTATGCTGAAAAGTTCAGGGATGATGCGGATAAAAGGCTGGTTGGTGTCTATATTGACATTACAGGAAATAAGGAAATTTATAAACGCCCGGAAATGGTGCATCTGCTCAAAGATTGCAAAAATGGTTCCGTAAATCTGATTTTCTCGCAGACAAGGGCCTATCTTGCAGCAAATACCTGTGATTTCTGTTTTCTGCTGAAATATCTGTTTGACATGCCGATGCGAGTGGATGTTGTTACGGATGATGACGACCAGAGAATCGACACCATTCTTGATGTTGATAACCAACGGCAGAGCCTGAAAGAATTGGCTGAAAAATATACATCGATCCGAAGGAAAGATTATCTTGAGTGGAGAATCCGACTGGAACATGAAATGACAAAGGCTGAAAAGAAATGAACGTAGAACATATCCCGGCAGAAGATGTGGACGTTCTGCCGAGTGAAGCAGACTGGCAGAGCCGACATCTGGAATCTGAAAGGCGAAAAGCAGAAATTCGTGACAGAATCCATAAGCAGGCAGAACAGGGCCAGAAAACGGCAAAAGACTACTTTCGTCCGGCGAAACCGACACCGTCGATTTACGACAGCGACCTGAAGCGTGTAGCCGTTTATGCCCGTGTCAGCACTTCCAGCGAAGAACAGATTTCTTCCATTGAAAACCAGACTCTATATTACACCAAAAAGATTGCAGAAACGGAAAACTGGAATTTGCAGGATATTTACAGTGACGAAGGAAAATCGGGTACTTCACTGCGGAAACGGGATGCGTTTAAGCGCATGATGCAGGATGCCAAAGACCAGAAGATGGATTTGATTATCTGTGCCAGCATTTCGCGGTTTGCGCGAAATTTTTCGGATTGCATGACACAGATCGCAGCACTGAAAACCATGCACCCGGCGCATCCCATCGGTGTGTACTTTGAAACCGAAAATATCTACACGCTTAACCCGAATAGCCAGTACAACCTCGATATACAGGCACTTTTGGCAGACTGGGAATCGGGCAACAAGAGCCGCCGGATGATCCTTTCGTATGATCAGCGCATTATGACAGGTCAGTACCCGGTGGCTGACCTGATGGGGTATCGGCATACTAAGGATGGCCAGTTGGTGATCGAGCCGGAAGAAGCAAAGACGGTGCGGTTTATCTTTCTGGCATTTATTCAAGGGTATAACTACGATCAGATTGCAATGATCCTGACGCAGAAAAAGCGCAGCACCCTGCGCGGCAGGCAGGAGTGGAACGGTGTGATGGTAGCAAACATCATGAAAAATGAACGCCGCTGGGGTGATCTGGAAGCTCGGAAGAGCATTGTGGTGGACTACAAGTTGGGTAAGGTCACAAAGAATAACGGAAATCGTTGCTCTGCCTACGTTCCAGAACATCACGAAGCGATTGTTTCGCCGGAGATTGCAAGGGCTGCACATCTTGTGGCATCCAGCAGCAAAAAGTGCGGGGTGCAGGATATTGTGGTAATCCGGCAGGGAGCATTAAAAGGATTTGTGGGCATCCATCCGAACTGGAGTGGTATCAATGTTGAAAGTATTCGCAGCCTTAGTCTGAGTGCTTATATGCCAGAAGAAGTGACCGAACTGAACAAGATGGCAGAAATGCGATCTGGAAAGAAGTCAGATATGGCATTGCCATCTGATTATTTGACGCTTTCCGGTGCGTTTTTTATCAATCAAAGCAGCCCGGTTATGACAATCTCCCAAAACGGAATCCGTTTCAGCAAGGCTTGCCATACCCGGTTGGACGACTGCGAGTATGTGGAACTGCTTTATCATCCGATTTTACAGGTCGTGATCCTGCGAAAGAGCAACTGTGACTCTTCAACGGCGATGCAATGGCGAGAGGGCAATGACGTTCATAGTGCTTTTTCAGCCAGAGCATTTTCTGGTCTGGTCTTTCAAACATTGAACTGGAGAATGAATTGCCGTTATCAGTGCCGTGGCATCTGCCGTGGACAGGAAAATGCACAATTCCTGCTTTTTGAATTGGATGAGTCCCGGATTTTGACTAGGAAAAATCAGTATGAACAGGCGGAGAATCGTTCGATGAATCTGGAATGCCGATTGTATCGGAGCAAGTGGATTCAGAGCATTACGGCGCGTGATGTGATGGAATCTGGCCAAGTCGTAGAAAATCCCATGATTGGCACAATTCCGAGCAGAAATGAAGTTCAGCGTGAACTGGACGACCTTTTAATGTCGATGTAGGAGGATTTGTAAAATGGAAGAAAAAAGCAGGGAGCAGGAACTAAGCGTTCGGGAAATCTCCTTGATTCGCGAACTGGCGCAGATACGGAAAGAACATAAAAGAGAATTGGAGTACGAAAAATTCGATGGTTATGGATTGCCGCCACGCACACAGTTTTCCATGCTGAATAAGCCCGCAGTGAGCATAAAGTACGGTGTTATGAAATTCAATATGGCCTGCATCCGGCTTTTTGAAGGAATTAAGTACGTCCTTCCGATTTTGCATCCAAACAAAAAGCGACTTGCGCTGATTATGTGCCCGGAAGAGGACAGCGCATCTGTTGAGTGGGCAAGGCAAAAGGGCGAAAACTGGGTAAATAAGGATATTACCTCTTTGGAATTTGTGGAAAATATCTTCAAAATCATGAACTGGAACCGGGAATGCCGCTATAAAGTGCTCGGACGGGTAGCCAACTCAGATCAGGGGCTTTGTATGTTGTTCGATTTGGAAGAAGCAATCATGTTCACCCCAAAACCACAGGAATATACGGACCCGATTACTGGTGAAATGAAGAAAAAACAAATGAAATTCTTCCCGGATGCCTATAAGAATCGAATCGGAAAATCTTATAATGATTACGTTGCGGACCACCAGCTGAATATGTTTGAGGACTTCATTGGGTATCAGGGGTCAGCAGTATTGGATGAATCTGTACGGGAAGAGGATACAGTGCCGAAGCTACCGATGACACAGAAAAACGAACTACCAGAAAATACAGCGTTGCCCCATTTGCCGGAACAACCTGTGAATATGCAGCAATCGAGTTATGAGCTTGACGAGAGAGGAATGCCGACATGAATTCGGGACGACTTATGAACCTGCGGGTGACGATTCCGGCGGAAAGCCGAAGAATGAATGTAGGAAAAGACGTTATTCGCATTCTTGGGAGTCCGGCCTATATCTGCGTTTTGCAGAGGAAAGATCGGAAGTCTATTGTGATTACACCGTGTACCGCCGAACATCCCATGTCCTTTAAGGTCCCGGACAGGCTGCTGACCGATGGGCAGTGCCGGATGATGATTAACGGAATACAGTTCATTCAGGCACTGCTGGAGGCAAATGGCCTAGTGGCAGGAAAGGATCATCAATTTAAGGGGCGATATGATGCCGAGAAAAATGCGGTTATCATTTCGCTTGAAAAGATGAACAAAGTGCCCTCTCGCCTCAAAAGTGTAGAACTTGACATCACGTCCACTTGGACGTATAATACGTCCAAATGGACGTGATGAAGGGAGCCGATATTATGCATGCCGGAATTTTAGATGGCTTTCAAACGATAATTCCAACAGCGGCAGCCGTCTTATTGAAAAAACGACAAATGTTAAGGCTGACGCAACAAGAGATTGCTGATCGCGCAAAAATAACCTTGCGTCAATATCAAAGGTTGGAATCTGGGGAAAGAAGTATTTTGACCTGTTCTTTTGGCTTGGCGTGTCGAGTAATTGAAGCTCTTGATATGGATGTTTCTGAATTCTATCATGGCGACTATTACCTTGAAGAACTGAAAACTATTGAAAGCAAATGATTGGTGGCAGGGGAAAACATCAATTTAAATGACGGCATGATGCCGAAAAGAGCGATACGGACAAATCTGTGCCGAAAAGTTTACATATGTCAGCTTGATATGCAAAGCGTTTTATGGTAAGATGAAAGCATAATAGGAAGAGTATACACTCCCGTTGAACCTGTTGCTGGGAAGTGAATGCTGATGGAAAACCAGCTTGCTCATGCGATAACTCAGACGAAATATAATTCGAGTGATGATAAGGCTGCTAAGAACAGCTGGTCACTAAAACTATATCGAATGAGCAGATAGGCTATACGAGGCTCAATTAATTGAAAACCGATAACATAGGAATCCTAATAAACAGTGGGGCATCTCTATGAATGAGCAATTGCTGAAAATGAATGGCTTATCGGTGGGAATTTTAGATGCACTATCATTTGAGTCGCATTTGGGAATTCCGTTGAAGAAGAACTTGCATTATTTTGATAAAGATTTGTTAATTGCTGAACTGATTTCGATGACTGAGTGGTTGGATGAACAGGAAATCCTTTCTAATATTGCGCTAGACTACAGGGTTAAGAGCTTGGATTCTATGCTTTTGAAGTATGATCGTTACTACCCGGATCATCAGACACGAAAAGTATTTAATGATATTCTGGGCTTCCGGGCTTTTTGTGATAGCTACGATCAAATATTGGAGGAAGAGCATTCACCGTTCCGGATTGCTGATATGGCAAAAGGAAAGGCAGTGGATGATGGTTACAGGGGTGTCCATGTGTACTATCAGAAAAGTGGAAGGCATTACCCCATAGAAATCCAATTTAATACGTTGTTTGATAGGCAATTAAATAACTGGCTTCATGATTATCTGTATAAAAAGAGTTATCCCGTGGAAACAGGAAGATAATGCGTGAAATGTATGAAAATGGATTGATTCGGAATGAACATGAATTTAAGGAGGTGCTGAATAATGTGCTATTTGGTAGCAAAAGATCGTAATGCACATGGTTGCTTTGCTCTAAAAACGACGCATGGGAAGCATCTGGTGGAATTAAAAAGAGAATTGAACAGAGAGGTTGGATATAAGGGAGTACAGCTTGTAACAATCAGCAGGCCAACAGCGTATGGTGAGTATGCGCCTTACCACTTTGTGGATACAGAACAGGAATTTCAGATTCTTGTAAAGAGTCTTCGTCCATAAAAATGCTGTACGTGGGAGCGGTGTATTTCAGTTCAGGCGATTGGTGTATGCTGGAATAATATCATCTGTAGTCAGGTTAAGCCCCCGAATTATGAATAAGAAGATAAGCCCTACAAGGCTCAAATTGGTGTAAGAACCGATTGAAAGCCTTGTAGGGCTTATTTTTTGCAAAAATTTTTGTTCCTTACTTGACAACCGCATAGGGTCAACCAAGAAAAACCACGATAACTAAAGGGTTTTGACGGCTCGACTCGTTCAACAAAAGTATTTATTTGCTGACAGGCTGCGGAGAAGCTGAAATCCAGAGGTTATAGGTGGGAGGCTTTGGCGCAGCGCTGTTTTGACCCACAAAATGAGCAGCAAGTAAAGAGTTAAGGAGAACGAATCGAGCCTACGGTGGATTGCCATTGAGTGATCCGCCGTGGGCTTGTTTGCTGTTTTATCAAATGAAAAATTAGTGAGGGAGAACAGAACTATGAAAAATTATAAAATCGCTGTGGCCGGCACGGGATACGTAGGGCTTTCGCTGGGAGTGCTTCTGAGCCAGCATCATCAGGTAGTTGCAGTCGATATTGTGCAGGCTAAGGTCGATATGATCAACAACAAGAAATCTCCGATTCAAGATGATTATCCGCATTATTGATTCCGTGTGCATTTGGAATGGTATTTGCAAGGTTGGTTTATTGGATGGAAAAAATCAACCGGATTGATGGCTTGAATCGTTTCCTTGTGCTTTGCGGGCAAGCAACTATTCCAATCATGTTTATGCATATCCCGCTGAATCACTGGAAAACTGAATTGGCTTATGGTCGCAGTGTTTACGTATTGATTGGGGTAGGTATACCAGTAGTATTTACTGTTTTGTTTAACAAAAATAAAGTAATGAGGAAACTTTTTAGATTACCTGATTTGGAGAAATTTGGATAGGCGTTGCAAAATAAATTATTGCCTAAAAAATAATTTTCGGTTGAAGATTGAAATACAGCTGAACGACCTAGTAAAAGATTGAAAGGAATAAAATAATGAAAGTAGCCTTTTTTATTGATGATATTACAAAAGATGAGATGCACAGCAGTTTTGTCTAATTTGCTTGCTGATATTACAAAAGATGAGATGCACAGCAGTTTTGTCTAATTTGCTTGCTGATATTGGATTTGATGTTTCTATTTTGTCAATAAATGCAAGTAAAAAAAGAAGTAAATACGAGATAAATTCCAGTGTGACTGTCAAAGTCTTCAATTCACAAAAAATAGAAAATGTTATAAGTAGGCGTATTAAAACATTCAAGTGCTTAGGACATGAGATTATGGGGGGGACGATGCATTTGTAGTAGTAGATACATATAAATCTCTGTGTTTTCTTCCACTCATGCCTTTGCTAAAGAAGAAAAACACAAAGTTAATATCATGGGAACATTTCAACTATAATTTTGGTGGAAAATATTCTCCGAGATGGTGGGGAAGAAGAGTGGCGGCAAGAATAAGTGATGTCGTTGTGGTCCTTTCAAAAGCTGATTACGAGGCGTGGAAAGCAGATGTAAAACATACAGAATGCTTAAAACAGATTTATAATTTCCCGTGTTTTGATTTAGAAAGTCTTAAGTTTGATGCCGACTGTAGGACGGTTTTAGCAGTGGGTAGACTTGAAGAACAAAAGGGATTTGATTATTTACTTGATATATGGAAGCTGGTTGAAAGCGATGAAGAACTGACGAACTGGAAACTGCAAATTGTAGGTAGTGGTTCTCTTGAACAGAAACTGCATGAGAAAGAAAAGACTTTAGGGTTGGATCGAGTACAATGGCTGCCATTTACAGAGCACATTGAGGAAAATTATAAAAATGCATCTATCTATGTGATGACAAGTCGATTTGAAGGATTTGCCCTTGTTTTGCTTGAAGCTAAAGCATTTGGACTTCCAATAGTTAGCTTTGATATAAGAAATGGACCAAATAAAATTGTTTCGAATGGTGTGGATGGCTATATAGTACCACCTTTTGACATAAGTATGTTTGCTGAAAAATTAAAAGTGCTTATAAAAGATGATAAGCTGAGAGCACATTTTACAGAAGATTCCCAGCGAAATATGTACCAGTTTTCAAAAAATAAAATTGTTGCAAATTGGGTTCAGTTGTTAGAAGAACTTACAGAGTAGAAAGAGAAAAGAGATTATGAAAACAACATTACTTATCATGGCTGCTGGTATCGGTAGCCGCTTCGGAACGGGAATTAAGCAGTTGGAGCCGGTGGATGCTTCAAATCACAGCATCATGGATTACTCGATTCATGATGCGATTGAGGCAGGCTTTAACCATGTGGTATTTATCATCCGCAAGGATATTGAGAAGGAATTCAAAGAGGTTATCGGCAATCGCATTGCCTCCATTTGTTCTTCTCATAATGTAACTGTTGACTATGCTTTCCAAGATATCAATGATATCCCGGGAACTCTGCCAGAAGGCCGTACAAAGCCGTGGGGAACCGGTCAGGCTGTGCTTGCCGCCAAGAAGGTCATCAAGACCCCGTTTATCGTCATCAATGCAGACGATTACTACGGCAAGGAAGGTTTCAAAGCCGTACATGAGTATCTGGTGAATGGTGGCAAGTCCTGCATGGCAGGCTTTGTGCTGAAGAACACGCTGTCTGATAATGGCGGTGTGACCCGTGGCATCTGCAAAATGGATGATCAAACAATCTGACAGAGGTTGTTGAGACTAAGAACATCGTAAAGACAGCAGATGGAGCAGAGGCAGACGGCGTGGTTGTTGATGTGAATTCTCTGGTTTCCATGAATATGTGGGGCTTGACTCCTGATTTTCTGGATGTGTTGGAGGACGGATTCAAAGAGTTCTTCGAGAAAGAAGTACCGAGCAATCCGCTGAAGGCAGAGTATCTGATTCCCATTTTCATTGGAGAATTACTGGAGCAGGGAAAGATGTCTGTGAGGGTTCTGAAAACCAATGATACATGGTATGGCATGACCTATCATGAGGATGTCGCAGCAGTAAAGGGCAGTTTCAAGGAGATGCTGGAGAACGGCGTGTATAAGGCTGATTTATTTGCAGATTTGTGATATACTGGGAGCGGAAGCTCCCTGTGCTGCTCTGATAATCACACACCTCTCCGTGGTGAGCAGCAGGCAACGATCTTATGGTCGACTGAGATGTGAGAAAAAGATGGATTTTAGCTGAAATTTATGATATACTATAAAATCCAATAAAATAAATGAAGGGAGGCTGGGTGAATGAGCTATAAAGTTTTAGATGTGTGTAAATATGTGATTGATTATAGTAACGAAAAAGAATACGGAATTTCTAATTTGAAATTGCAGAAGATTCTTTACTTTATCCAAGCATATTTTTTGATAAAACAACCTAATAGATGTTGCTTTGATGATAAGATTGAAGCCTGGGATTTTGGCCCGGTTGTTCCAAAAGCATATAGAAAATACAAACAATTTGGCAGTAGTGATATACCGACAATTATAGACTTTGAAAAGTCTGACAGTAACGATTGCATAACTGGCGATGATAAAAATCTTATTAAGACCGTAATTGATAAATTTGCGGATTACTCAGCAACGGACTTAGTTGGTTTGACACATAAACAGTCCCCGTGGATTGATGCGTATATCCCACATATGAACAGAGAAATTACACCCGAAGCGATAAAGGAATATTTTAATGGCTGATGAAATTGGTAAACTTTTGAAAAATGAAGATAGCAGCAGTCTAATTAAACCGGCAGCATCACAGAAGAAACTGAGAGAATCAAAAAAGAGATTGAATGGCATTTGCCGTTCGTTGCTGATTGATACAGAAGCTTATGAACCTAAGAGAACAGCCAATAGTGTTGATGCCTATATAGCATCGACTGAAAAAGTTGACAGAATTTTGTATTCGGTGATAAGTGGTTTTATTGTTGGTCTTGATGAAAAGTCGCGAGGCGTTTTTTCTACAAATGTTGATAAACTACTTCAATATGTTTTAGATGATGAGAATCAAGTATCGGAAGATACTAGAAAAATATGCGTAAAACTGTATGACCATTTTCAATTAAATCTTATACAGATAGAAAGCGCAAGCGTCATTACAAAAGCTGGGATTGCTGCAGCTATGAAAGACGAAGTTGAAGAATCTCATAAAGAGATTAAAGGAATTCAAAAAGAATATATAACGATACTTGGAATTTTTGCTGCAATAATGCTTGCATTTGTTGGGGCATTTACTTTTTCAACTTCAGTGCTTAACAATCTTGGAAAAGCAGATACATTAGAACTTGTGGTTGTGGCGATAGTAATAGGATTAGTCTTTGTCCTTTTAATATCAATTTTAATAGATTTTCTGCGAGACATTAACGACAAAGTTGTTTACGATAAAAATGGGAAGAAAAAATGGAATAAAAAAGTAGTGAGTGGAATCGCACTTTTAACCTTGATAGCTGTTGTTACAGTGATTTGTATTGGAATTTCGCGTATGTCGTTTCCGCAGCAAATTAATATTGGTCAACATCGGTATCAGCTTGTAGAGGAATCGACTGAAGATTCAGCAAATAAGCTTGATGTTGCTTGTCCTGAGCAGCAAGAGAAATGAGATTCGAGGATTGTATGCGTACCGACACAGTGCTATACTTAAACCACTAAAAAGGAAAGAGGTTATCACCTATGCCCAGAACAAAAGGCAGCAAAAACCGTCCCAAAACTACCCATACCGACTACGCATCTCAGATCGCGGAGAAGCAGGAATCTATCACTTCCCTGACTGCTGAGATTTCATCCATCACCGCAAACATTGACACTTTGAAGGCTGATCTGAAAGCAAAAAAGACTGCTTTGAAGAAGGCCGAAAAAGAAGTGGCATCCCTGGAATCGAAGAAGGCAAAGGCAGATGCTAAGGCCGCTGAAGAAGCGAAGAAGACCGAAGCAGAGGCTGTGCTGAAGAAGCTGCTGGCTAGCGGCATGAGTGCGGATGAAATCCTCGAAAAACTGAAATAAGATCGGCCGTGTGGACAAACTGAACTCCAGAAGTTCACACGGTTTTTTTGAGGCCGTAGTATAGTTTGTAACGAAAATAAAAGAAGAACAAAATTAAAAGAAATGGAGCGTGAAAAAAATGAACCTATCTAAAATACACCACATCGCAATTATCGTATCTGACTACGAAGCTGCAAAGGATTTCTATGTGAACAAGCTGGGCTTCTCTGTTATCAGGGAAAACTATCGCCCGGAGCGTAAGGACTGGAAGCTAGATCTTCGTGTCAATGAGCACACAGAGCTGGAGATTTTTGCAGAAGAAAACCCGCCGAAGCGTGTGAACCGCCCGGAGGCCTGTGGGCTGCGTCACCTTGCATTCTGCGTAGACAGTGTGGAGCAGACGGTGAGGGAGCTGGCGGAGGTAGGAATTGAATGTGAGCCAATTCGTGTGGATGATTACACCGGCAAGAAGATGACATTCTTCCATGACCCGGATGGTCTGCCGCTGGAGCTGCACGAATAATTATGGGAGAGAAAAGAGCGTATAAGCCCCGAAAGCCCGGTGGCGGTCGAAAGAAGTTGAAGCCGGAGTACGATGCCGGGAAGAATCTGAAAGAGCAGATGGCAAGTGCTGTGGCACTTTATGAGGAGGAGTGCTCCCTTCAATTCATCGCAGACGCTCTGGCTTTAAACCACATCAAAGTAAGAAAGCTCCTCATCACGGCTGGTGTGTATGAATCGGATGTGGCGGAGAAAGTAAAAAACACTTTTGAAGAATACCGTGAAACACAGGACTACAAAACCTCCATCCTTTCAACCGCAGCAGCCCTTGACCTATCCAAAGCCTCCGTCACCTCGTACCTGCCTTATCAGAAAGGTGTGTACTTCCCCAGTACAGAAAAGGAAAAGATCAGTGTCGGAGCCGAGCGGCAGCGGAGATACAGGGCGATGAAGCGGTGGAAAGCTGATTCGACAGAAGAAAACTTCTGGAGCGTGGTTCTGGCCTATGCTGGTGTGAAATTCAAAACCTACTCTGGGTTGCCATTCACTTACGAAATTAAAAAAGGCAGGAATGGCGAGTACACAAAAGAGCTGTGGATCGACCGTCGGGAGAAGAGTAAAAGTTTGGCGTGGAGTTCAGTGCTGCTGGCACTACGGAATATTAAAAAGGTGGGAGAGGTGGTAGACCGCCCGAAAGCTCTGGGCGATATCCGGGGAGTGACTTACATTTATGGCATGTTCTATCGGTTCGGATTGATCGATGTGCCGGATGAAGTGAAGGAGAAGATGAAGAGATCGTTCAGTGAATCGTCCTGACACGGATGTGTCAAGGTTGCCCGTGTAGGAACATCGATAACAGTTACACAACGTTAAAATAGCAATATGTCCACGATGAACAGGCACGCCACCTGCTTATCGTGGGCGTTTCGTTTTATACAGTGTCTTTATGAATGACGGTAAGGTTTAATTTTGAACTTTGCCGTTTCTCTTTTTATCCAAAATTGTGAAATTTTCAAAACTGTATTCCAAAACGGCCTTATAGATTCATATTGGTGTAAGGAGTAAGAAGAAGTTCAAATAAAATTTGAAAATCTGTATGCCATAAATCCATTTTAGATTGTTATAGGTAGAGGGGAACGTTGGAAAAATGAATTTTCTTTGAACTTTCAAAAGACCCGGTTTAAAAACACCCCTTAAAGTTTGTATAGGGTATAGGAAGTGTTTTCAAAAGTAAGCCAATTCACTACGGTATCACTGATGAAATTCCCCGATTCCTTACAAAGTCACATCGCACCTTGAAAATCACATGAGCCACCCCAGCAGGATACCTCTGGTACTGAATGTGCATTCTGCGCGTCTTATCGGAAAATACGTCGGAGAAAATCGGGCAGGAACAGGCTGGGACAGAGTGGACGGTAGTTAAGAGCAAGATTCGCCTTTGTATACGAAACCGCTCCTACGGGCGATTTTTCTACGGCGGCATCTTGATGGGGATTGTGCTCCCCATACCCTCACATCGTGCAAAATCACATGATTTTGCCTGTTGGTGGCCTGCTGCAACAGGTCACAGCCGGAGTGCAAACGCACTGCCGGGAAAATCAAATTTTTGATTTTGGAAAGGAGACTCCATGCCAAGAACGAAGAAAAAAGTGAAATCTATCGTAAAGACAAAAGTAATCTCCGCACGAGTTACAGAAGTAGTACATGAACTTTTACACCAGCAGGCCGAAGATGCCGGAATGACGCTCTCTGAATTTGCAGCGCAGATGCTGATGAAAGGTCGCGTGAATACCTCGTATGTATTCTATGTCCACCCGGACGAGATCGAAGCCATCACACGGGAGTTTGCCGCCATCGGGAACAACCTGAACCAGATTGCAGCGTTCTTCAACAGCGGCGGTATCCAGTCGCGCGCTATGCTCGAAAACATCAACCATGCGATTTCCTGTATTTTTGAAATGCGGGAGCAGGTCGCAGAAATGGCAGGAAAGAACTATGGCAATCTTAAAGCACATCGTAAGTAAGAGTTCCAACTATGGTGCTGCACTGGAGTATCTGATTTTCAAGCATGACGAGCTTCGGAAAACTCCGATCCTTGACCAGAACGGAAATCGTATCATGCGAGATGAGTTTTATCTGGACGGTCTGAACTGTGAACCCTACTCCTTCGATGCTGCCTGTCAGCAACTGAACCGCGAATATCAGAAGAACAAAAACAAGGATGAAATTAAATCGCACCATTACATCATCAGCTTTGACCCACGGGACAGCACAGAAAATTGCTTGACGGGGAAACGGGCACAGGAGCTTGGGCTGGAATACGCAAAAGCAAATTTTCCGGGGCATCAGGCATTGGTCTGTACGCACATGGACGGTCACAATGGCAGCGGCAACATTCATGTCCATATCGTAATCAACAGTCTGCGAAAACTGGATGTGCCTAAGCAGCCCTTTATTGAGCGGCCCATTGACTGCAAAGCAGGGTACAAGCACCATGTGACGAACGAGTACCTGAAACACCTGCAGAAATCCCTCATGGATTTGTGCCGCCGCGAATTTCTGCATCAGGTCGATTTACTGTCACCATCCAAAACGGGTGTGACCGAAGCGGAGTATTGGGCACAGCGGCGGCTGGATGAGAAAAAACAGAAAATCGAAACGGAAGGATTTACGCCCAATCCGACAAAGTTTCAAACACAGAAGCAGCTTATCCGGGATGCCGTTGCCGCTGTTCGTGAGAAAGCAATCTCGTATGAAGATTTTCAAGACATCCTGCAGGACGAATACAACATTTTCGTCAAAACCCAACGTGGGCGTTATAGCTATCTGCCGCCGGAACGGAACAAGTTCATATCGGAGCGTTCTCTGGGAGAAAGCTGCAAAAGAGAATGTCTGGAAGGATTCTTTGTTCAGAATGCCAAAAAGAATCTGCGGTACAAGGAAGAACCCATACTGATCTTTACAACCAGAACCAAACTGCGGCTCGTTGTGGACCTGCAGGAGAATGTCAAGGCACAGGAAAATCTGGCCTATGCACTAAAGGTCAAAATCAGCAATTTGCAGAAAATGGCCGAAACGCTGGTATGGGTGCAGGAAAACAACATCAACGACCTGACGGAACTGAACGATCTGTGTAAGACGGCGAAGGCCAGCGCGCAGGCTGCGTATGAACGGCTGTCACAGGCAGAGGATGAACTGTACAAAACCAATGAACAGATTCATTATGCAGGGCAGTACCTTTCTACAAAAGATGTCCAACAGCAACTTGCGAAAGCAATTTTTAAGAAAAAATTCCGTGCAGAGCATTCCAAGGAATTGGATGCCTATACAGAATCCGTGAAATATTTCCGAAAAGAAAACGATGGAAAACTGCCATCGCTGAAATCCTTGAAAAAACGGAAAGAAGAACTGACCAAAGAAATCGCGGAGAGGAAAAAAGCATATGCTCCCCTGAGGGAAGAATCCAGGCGTCTGGAAATTGCATCGGATAATGTGTACAGCATCTTCCGAAAAACCAATGAGATGAAATCCGACCTTGCATGGAAACGCGAGTGGGAGGCTAATGTCCGCGAAAAGGCAAGGCAGGAGCAGGTTCGACAGGAACAGCGCGTACGTCAACCGAAACGCAAGAAGCGTAGCTACGATATGAGCCTGTAAATTAGCAGGGTCTTCCACCCCGCACCCCGGAACCCTGCCGGATGCGTAAGCCCGTGCAGGACTTTCCCATTCGGCAGGGACTTTTGAAAACGATTAGGAGGAAGTTTGAGTAAAGAGTACATCAAGGCACAAACCCCACTACCCGCTTATTTCCCTTATCCGAAATTTCTGCTGCAGATGAGCCTGTCCCATACAGCGCGGCTAACATATGTTCTGCTGCTGGACCGCATGACCCTTTCTCAGAAGAACAGCTGGGTGGATGTGCAGGGCCGGGCATATGTGCTCTATCCGTTGGCAGGGCTGGCGGAAGATCTTCAGAGCAGCATTTCCAGTGTCACCCGTGCCCTGCTGGAACTGTGTACGCCGATTGCCTGCACAGGCCCCAGTATGAGAACGCGCGCTGGACAGGAAAAACTGCAGCTGTTGAAAACAATGCAGGTTTGAAGCGGTTTGGTAAAAGAAATAATATGCTACTTATAAAAAATAAGGAGAACTGCCTATGAAAGAAGTCCCGATTTGGGAGAAAAGCAATTTAACACTGGAAGAAGCTGCAGCTTACTCCGGGGTGGGAATCAATAAGCTGCGCTCATTGTCAGACCATGAACGCTGTCAATTTGTTTTATGGATCGGTTCAAAACGGCTCATCAAACGCCGAAGGTTGGACGAATATCTCGATAAAGCCTACTCCATCTAAAATCAGACGTGCCAAGTGAGCCTTGATGTGGTATACTGAGGGTGTCATATCAAGGCTCTTTCCATTCAGGAAAGGAGTTTGACGATGTCAAGAAGAAAAGACAATAAAGGACGTGTTCTTCGGACAGGAGAGAGCCAGCGAAAAGACCTGATCTATCAATATCGCTACACGGATGCTTTGGGAAACCGAAAGTGCATCTATGCGTCGGATCTCAAAACCTTGCGTGAAAAAGAGGATGAATTGCAGAAAAGCCTTGAAGATGGCCTTGACTATGCAGGCGGCGAAATTACGGTATACGAACTGCTGCAGCGCTATCTTTCGCTGAAGTGCGGTGTCCGCTATAACACGAGGTCGGGTACGGCTTTGTGATGAACATCGTACAAAAAGAACCATTCGGGGCACGAAAGATCCGGGATATCAAGGTGTCGGATGCTCAGCGTTGGATGATCAAACTGCAAAAGGAAGGAAAGGGGTACAGCACCCTGACCAGCATCCGGGGTGTTGTAAAACCGGCTTTTCAGATGGCCTATAACGAGGAAGTTGTACGGCGCAACCCGGTTGATTTCAAGCTGACGGATGTGGTGGTCAACGATTCGCAGAAACGCATTTCACTGACCGAGAAACAGCAGAAGGTTTGGATGAACTTCATCCGAGAGGACAAGAGCTACGCCAAGTACTACGATGAATTTGTGGTGCTGCTGGGAACCGGAATGCGTGTCAGCGAATTCTGCGGTCTGACCCTGCAGGATCTGGATTTTCAAAACCGCAGGATCCGTGTGGATCATCAGCTGATCCGGGAGAGCGGCGGCAAATACTACGTTGAGAAAACCAAGACAGAGTGTGGCCGCCGGTTTATCCCGATGACGGAGGACGTGTTCCAGAGCTTGCAGAACCTGCTTGCAAATCGCAAACGGCTGAAGAATGAGGTTATCATTGATGGCTACAGTGGGTTTCTACTGCTGGATAAAAACGATCACCCGAAGGTGGCATTGCACATCGAGAACGAGATGCGGTGGGCGATGAAAAAGTATCGCAAGCTGTACCCGGATGCTCCGCTGCCGCACATCACGCCTCATGTGTTCCGGCATACCTTCTGCACCAACATGGCAAATGCGGGGATGGATATCAAGGCACTGCAGTATGTGATGGGGCACTCCGATGCAAGCATCACGTTGAATGTCTACACCCATGCAAGCTATGACCACGCTGCAGAACAGATGGCGAAACTGGTCGATTTTCCGGGGTCGTCTGACCGGCAGGAGCGAAAAATGTCAGGTTGATATAGCACAGTTTGGTACACCATTACTACACCATTTTGCTGAAAAGTTGTGGAGAGCAGCGTAGAGACGCGTGAAAAGCACGCAGAACTGATGCTGAAAAATAATGCGATGTATCGCATTATAAAGACTTGTGGAGGGATGCGTAAGGAATGACAAAGATAATTTTTTTGTGCCACGGCAACATTTGCCACAGCCCAATGGCCGAATTTGTAATGAAAGACTTGGTGGCCAAAGCCGGGCTTTCTGATAAATTTGAAATCGCATCTGCCGCCACCAGCACCGAGGAGATCGGCAACCCGGTCTATCCGCCCGCCCGGCGGAAGCTGGCCGAGCACGGCATCTCCTGCGAGGGTAAAACCGCCCGGCAGATGACCCGGAGGGATTACGAAACCTACGATTACCTGATCGCCATGGATCACAACAACCTGCGCAATATGGCGCGCTTTGTGGGCGGCGACCCGGAGCATAAAGTGTCTCTGCTGATGGATCATACCCGCCGCCCCGGCGATGTGGCCGACCCATGGTATACCGGGGACTTTGAAGCTACCTGGCAGGATGTGCTGGAGGGCTGCACCGCCCTGCTGGAAGAACTGCGCTGACAGGAGAATTTTATGACAGAGCGTTATTGTGAAGGTGAACGGTTTGCTGACCTGTCGTTCACCGAGGAGGCTTTTGAGGATTGCGACTTTACCGACTGCGTGTTTGTGGATTGCTCCTTTACCAAATGCGAACTGGATCATACCACGCTGAATGAGTGCAAATTCGTGCGGTGTGAGATCACAGGTCTGCGCAGTACCCATTCCTCGGTGCAGTCGCTGGATTTTGAGGACTGCCGCCTGAATGAAATTGAGTGGGCACCGCTGATGTCCAACGGTGCCTTCCCGGACCCTATCCACACGCTGAAAGAGTGCAGTCTGAAATATAACACCTTCACCGAAATGAACTTCAACCGCTTCGACTTTTCGGATGGCAACGAAATTGTCGGCTCTATGTTTGCCAAATGCGAGATGCAGCTGGCGAATTTCAAGGGCGTGGAACTTCACGAAACGGAATTCTACCAGTGTGACCTGCGCAAGGCGGATTTCCGGGATGCCGCCGGTTATAAGGTGGACATTCTGGGCAGCCGCCTGAAGGATGCGAAATTTTCCCTGCCGGAAGCGGTGAATCTGTTGGCAGATTTGAAGATCAAACTGTCGTAAGAAGGAGAAAAAATGCGTCAACTCATCATTGCCCGAAAAGACCTGCAGATGTCTCCCGGTAAGCTGGCGGCGCAGTGCTGCCATGCTTCGCTGGCATTCCTCACCGACCCCATCAGCATGGGACAGGGCGTGGAACCCATCGAGAAAGACGGAGAAATTACCGGCTATCGGGCAGAAATCATGTTGGAGAAAGCAACCTATGAAGAATGGTTCGATGGCTCTTTTACCAAAACTATCTGCGGGGCAAAGAACCGCAATCAACTGCTGAAAGCAAAAACAATTGCCGAGGAATTGGGCCTTGTGGAAAACAAAGACTTCTTCCTCATCCGGGATGCCTGCCACACCGAGCTGGAACCGGAAGAATTTGATGAAAACGGAGAGGGAATGACCCTGACCTGCATCGGGTTCCGCCCGCTGCCGGATGAAATTGCACATCAGATCAGCCATAAATTTCATTTGTATTGATTCCTGATTTACAGAATACGAAAGAAAGTCCCGGCCATTCTCCTGTGATTTGCAGGAAAATGGTCGGGATATTTTGCTTTTTATTGAAGATTCATCCACGCCGCCAGTGCATCCGCTGTCTGCTGTTGCTGTTCCTCGGCGGAGATAACAGGCGCGCCGTCGCCCTTCTGGGCACCGTAGCTGCCGAATCCGGCATGACAGCCGCCGTCAATGACCGTTTCGGTAGTGTCCTGCGGAAGATTTACGCGGTCGGCTTCGTACTTTTCGCGGTTCAGTACGCCGTCCTCGCTGCCGTAGGCGGCATAGACCTGCAGATGTCTCCCGGTAAGCTGGCGGCGCAGTGCTGCCATGCTTCGCTGGCATTCCTCACCGACCCCATCGGTATGGGACAGGGCGTGGAACCCATCGAGAAAGACGGAGAAATTACCGGCTATCGGGCAGAAATCATGTTGGAGAAAGCAACCTATGAAGAATGGTTCGATGGCTCTTTTACCAAAACTATCTGCGGGGCAAAGAACCGCGATCAACTGCTGAAAACAAAGACAATTGCCGAGGAATTGGGCCTTGTGGAAAACAAAGACTTCTTCCTTTGTTATACCTCTTTTTGCTCAAAAGTTAAAGTACTGTGCTGTATTATTGAAAATTGCTATAATGTGATGGTGCTGTCGATTTCTTTAATAAGCTTTTCCGTGTTCAGACTTCTTCCGATTTACAACCGGTAGCACCTACGCAAATAGCCACGCTCAATGCAATTGCCGCAATATGCTTTTTCTTTAATCGCATAAAAATCTTCCAAGCTTCTATTCCCTAGGCCGAACGTATTAGTTACGCAGTGCTTTTTCACGCACTTCCGGCGACGCTGCGACAAGTAGATCGTAGAGGTTGACCATATCGGTGACGGCCTGTCGGTCGTCGGCAGTCCATGTGTAATCGTACTGCGTACCGGATGCACCGGAATATCTTGTGATGATGGTTTTGGCACTGAGCATCTCACGCAGCCAATCGATTTCGCTGGGCTCCATCTCAAAATTGGAGAAGGCCCACCAAACTTTTTGGTCTGTATCATAGGCGTAATCTGTATAATCCGGGTCGCACTCGTAAGTGTACAGATTATCTCCAGCGCGGACATAGACTGTGTTCAGGTCGATGCAGGAAGAGCCGTTGTAGGAAAAGTCCTCGTCGAAATACACGTCCTTGCATCCGTCGAAGATGTAGATCCACGGAGAAAGGCAGCAGGTCTTGTTTTTCTCGGCCTTGTCATAGATCGGGCTGTCAAACTGCCAGCTCCGCAGTACCTCGTCATACTTGACGTTCACCTTCGCAATGGCGGCTTTCAATGCCTGAACTTGGGCTTCTTCGTCGTCATTCATTTCTTCGATCTGCGCAAGCGAGGTGCACCCGGCGGGGCTGATCGCCAGCGCGGGTAACGCAGTGCCTGCCATCAGTGCTGCCACAATTGTGCCTGCCGCAATAACTTTGTATTTTTCCGAAATTTTCATTTGATTTTCCTCTTTTCTCTTGACGTCGGCTCATAGCTGTTGTAACATAAAATCATAGATACAACAAAAAGGAGCGTTTTGGCATAATGACAAATGAAGAAATCCTTGCTATCCTGCGGCAGTACCCTGATCTGGTCCCCGAGGTTCTGGCCATCCTGACCGAAGCCCCTGCCAAAACAGATCTGCCGTTTGTCGGCTGATTCACTCCGGCTTTGCCCTGGAGCGCAGCAGCGTTTCCACCGCGTTGCGCTGTTAAGCAACTCCACAATTTCCTGCATCTGTTTGTCGAGCTCGCCCATCCCGGCGGGCTCTTTTTTTGTGCCAATAAGCTCTTCAACGGTAATGCCAAAGTAGTCCGCAATTTTTTTGCGGCTAGACATTCTGGGTAAAGCGCCGTTTTTCCAGCTTGTCGGCATAGAGTTTGAAAAAACAAGTTCTTCTGCAACAGCAGCAGGGGTTTTTCCCCCACACCGTCCTGTTGATCAGGTGTCAATGCGCGGGCACCGGGTGCAAAAAGCAGAGGGTCGCGCGTACCTTCCGATCTGCTTTCCGCCCTAAATCCAAAAATATTGCCAAGAGTAAAACATACCCACAATATCATTTTACACCATCTTGTATGGCTTGGCAATGCTTTTTTTTTGGGGGGGGGACATGAACAATTGTACGCAAGCGAGGTGAAAGAATGAAACGGACGACCGTTACGCCTGAATGGATGGGCGAAGTGAGAAAACGCATGAAAGTAAACAACATGACCAGCCGCGATCTTGCGGCGGCGAGGACTTTGCCGCCATCGGCTGCTGCGGCTCATTGACGAGCGGAGCCTTTTCTGCCACGTTAACACGGGAAACACAGAATAAAAAAACAGCGACCCCGGAGAGCGGTGGGAATCACTCTCCGGGGTCGCTGTTGTCAGGACAGGGTCTCTTTTGTATGCAGGCGTCGGAAAGCGTCCTCTTTTACAAGCTCAATGACCACCGCAGTCAGAGGGATAAAGAAGATGATGCCGATGATGCCAAAAAGCTTTCCGCCGATCATGGCGGCCACAAGGGTGTAAAACGGAGAAAGCCCCACGGACTTTCCCACCACGCGGGGATAGATGAACTGGTTCTCGATAAACTGCACGGCAAGGTAGACGATGAGGCAGCGCACCGCCAGCACAGGATCCACCAGAAGCACAAGGAACACGCTGACCACGCAGGAGATCAGTGCCCCCACATAGGGGATGATGGCACAGATGGCGGTGAGCATCCCCACCAGACTGCCGTAGGGGATCCGGAAAACCGAAAATGCAAGGGTCATGAGGACACCGAGGATCACGGCCTCACTGCATTGTCCCGTCAGAAAGTTTGCAAAGGACTGGCGGAACAGCCGACAGAATTTCAGCAGCCCGGCGGCGTGGCTGGGCTTCAGATAGGCGCATACCAGTGTGCGGGCGTGGTGGCAGAGACTCTCGGCCCCGAGGGACATATAGATGGAGATGATCAGGGCAAAAGATGCAGTCACCACGATGTTCACGGTGGCAGATACCGCCCCGACCGCATTGACCAGCACGGTGTCGATGCTGTTGGTGATCCTGTGCAGCAGCTGCTCCCAGTCGATGCCCTCCAGCCAGTGCATCAACCAGTCCATGTTGGTGTCCTGTGCGCTGAGATAGGCGGTCCAGCGGGGGATATTGGACTCAATCTGCAGATAGAGGCTGTGAAACGACTGCACAAGCTCCGGGATCAGCAGGGTGAGCGCCAGCACCAGCACAAGAACAACGCCGAGCAGGGTGATGAAAAAGCTGAGAAGATGGATGGCGCTGCCCGAGGGCTGCTTTTTGGCCCTGCGGAACAGGCTTCTCAGCCGCTTTTCCAGCCCGGTCATAGGCACGCTGAGAAAAAGCGCCAGAATGCCGCCGGCCAGAATGGGCAGGATCAGATCGACTAGATCGGCGGCAAAGGCCAGAACGGCAGAAAGCCGCAGCAGTGCGACAAAAAGCGTTACCCCCACAACGGTCACGAGCAGATATTGTTTTGCTTTTGGTTCCATGACGACATTCCTTTCCCGGAGCCTGTAGCTGCAAATTGCAAAAGCTCCTCAGCGGACTCTTTTATCGTATTGTAATGGGAAGGAACAGGCTTGTCAAGACGCCGGGAAGGGGAGTGGCGGCCCGCAGCGATGGCCCTGCCTGCATCACCGGCGGCATTGCCGAAGCCTTTTATGGGATGCCGCAGGAACTGCGGGACGAGACTTTGAAACGTCTGCCGGAGGATATCCGGGAAGGATATGAGCTGTTTCGGTGGAACATCGGCCAGAGATAAGACATTCGGAGAACCAAGGAGCAGATACAACACACTCGTGATGTGAAGTATCTGCTCCTTGGTTTTTAATAAGACTCGATGAAGGGCGTCTTGCATCGGCCTGAAAAATCCGATATACTGAACCCAGAGAGTATATCGAATTTTTTGGGAAAAGGAGAGAATGGTATGGAACATCTTTATGAAAAGGCACTGGAAAGTGCGGAATATATCAAGACGCACACGAAAAAGCGCCCGAAGATCGCGGTGGTGCTGGGCTCCGGCCTTGGCAAGCTGACCGCGGACTTTACGGACACGGAAGAACTGTCCTACAAGGATATCCCCAACTTCCCGGTATCCACGGTGGCAGGACACAAAGGCGCATTGTTGGCTGGCAAGCTGGGGGACACGGAAGTCTACGCCATGGAAGGCCGCTTCCATTTCTATGAGGGCTACTCCATGAAGGAAGTCTGCTACCCGTTCTATGTGTTCAAGCTGTTGGGCGTGGAAAAGGTGGTGTTGACCAACGCCTGCGGCGGCATCAACCGGGAGTTTGCGCCGGGCACCCTGATGCTCATTACCGACTTCATCAACATGATGGGCACGAACCCCCTCATTGGCCCCAACGATGAGCGCTTCGGCCCCCGCTTCCCGGACATGACCGAACCTTACAGTCTGGAGCTGCGGAACCTTGCCAAGCAGACCGCCGATGAACTGGGCATTGCCTACAAGGAGGGCGTTTACATGGGCTTTATGGGCCTTGCTATGAAACGGCGGCTGAAATTCGCGCCTTTGCGGGGATGGGAGCCGATGCCGTGGGCATGAGCACCGTGCCGGAAACCATGGTCTGCAACTACATGGGCATGAAGGTACTGGCCGTCAGCTGCATCACTAACATGGCCACCGGCATCCAGACGGTCAAGCATAGCCACGCCCGCGTGCTGGAGATCGCAAATCAGGCAGGCGATACCCTGTGCCGATGGCTGGGCGCGGTGATTCAGAGAATGGAGTAAAAAAGATGTGCTCTGTGTCAACGAGGTGGAAGCCTGCGCCCTTGCCGGAACCGAGACCTTTGAAGCGGACGCTGTTTTGACCCTGCTGCACGAAAAATACCCGCAGACCCGTCTGCTTCTGACAGCCGGGAGTGCGGGCAGCTACTATCTGGATGCAGAGCGGCGGCTGTTTGTCCCCTGCGAAAAGGTGCAGGCCGTGGATACTACAGCTGCCGGGGACACTTACAGCGGCTATTTTCTGGCGGGCCTTTGCAGCGGCAGTTCAGTAGAGGACGCCATGCGGCTTGCTACCAAAGCAGCCGGAATTGCCGTGCAGCGCAAAGGTGCAGCGGCATCCATCTCGGAAATCAAAGAGTTGAAATGAATGATACAGAAGGCCATGTGGATATTCTGGTCTGCATGGCGGGCACCGGCGGCACGGGTTTTGGCACAGCAAGTTATCTGCGCAGCCGCAACCCGAATCTGCAAGTGGTTCTGGTGCAGCCCCATCCGGACTCCCGCCTGACCCCGGAGCACCCGGATGCGCAGATCATAGATGGCGTTTTGCCGGCGTATGATGTGCCGGAAAGCACACTTTCCGACTATCTGCGGCCAGACTGGAGCGATGCGTGCATCAATGTCCGCACCGAGGAAGCCTACGAAACGGCCCATGAGGTGCTGCGGGCGGAAGGACTGTTTCTGGGCACATCGGCAGCAGCGGCTTTGCACGCAGCGGTGCAGGTGGGCCCAGACCAGAGAATCAGGGAAGGGTCGCTATCTGCGGCGCGAATCTTTCTCCGGCACCTGCGCGCGCAGTTTCTACGTGGGCGATGTGAAGAAGGAAGACATCCACGCAAAGTTCGAGGATGGAGTCCTGCACGTTGAGCTGCCTGCTCCTCAGCAGACGAAGGCTTTGCCTGAGAACCCGAACCTGATCGAGATCGAGTAAAACGCCGGTCGTGTGCGCCAAGGCACAACGCACATAAGATGCCCCCGGAGAGCCGCAACAAGCCTCCGGGGGCATTTTTGTTTCGCTATCTTTTCCGTAAGGGAAAACCATGGTATACTGAGAACAGCAACTCAGAATTTATGGAGGTACTTCACTATGGAATACAAACGCTTTGGCGGTAAGCTCCTTGTCCGCATCGACAAAGATGAGGAAATCGGTGAAACAAATTTGATTTTAGGGGGACAAAGATGAGCGATGCAAAAGGAAAGACCGGCGCAGTCCTGAGGGAGACGGCAGTCCTGACCGGGGCGGTGGCGATCATTGCGGCGGGCGTTTTCTTTTTTCTGGTGCCGAGCCATACATCCGTCAGCAGCATTTCCGGCCTTGGCATCGTGCTGTCCAATTTTGTGCCGCTGCCCTTGTCGGTCATTACGATGATCCTGAACGTCGTGCTTCTCATCATCGGGTTCTTTACCTGCGGCAGAGAATTTGGCGCAAAGACCGTATACACCAGTGTGCTGCTGCCGGTGTTTCTGGGGCTGTTTGAAAAGCTGTTCCCGGAGTTCGGCTCGATGACCGGCAGTCAGGAGCTGGACGTGCTGTGCTATATTCTGGTGGTCAGCGTCGGGCTGAGTATTTTGTTCAACCGCAATGCATCCTCCGGCGGGCTGGATATCGTGGCAAAGATCATGAACAAGTACCTGCACATGGAATTGGGAAAAGCCATGTCTCTGTCGGGAATGTGTGTGGCGCTTTCCGCGGCCCTGGTCTACGATAAAAAGACCGTGGTGCTGAGTATCCTCGGTACTTACTTCAACGGCATCGTGCTGGACCATTTCATCTTTGATAACAGCATCAAACGCCGCGTCTGCATCATCACCGAAAAAGAGGAGGCGCTGCGTCAGTTCATCCTCTATGACCTGCACAGCGGTGCGACCATGTACGAGGCCATCGGTGCATACAATCTGGAAAAGCACAACGAGATCATTACCATCGTGGACAAGAGCGAATATCAGAAGCTGATGAACTTTATCAACCGGGAAGACCCCAAGGCTTTTGTTACCATTTACAATGTGTCCAGCATGCAGTATCAGCCCAAGATCTGATCGGCGGAGAGCTGCCGCAAAGGGTGGGCCTTTTGCGGTTTGCTCTTTGCCATCGCTGCGTGGTATACTCAAGTCCGGAAAGATCAAAGCGCATGGAGGGAAAAAGCATGCTGACCTATACCTATGTTTCAAAGGGGACGTTTGCCCTGATGGAAAAACCAAAGCCGGTGCTGCAGCACGAGCGGGACGCCATTGTAAAGGTGACCCTTGCCAGTATCTGCTCCAGCGATCTGCACATCAAGCACGGCAGCGTGCCCCGGGCGGTGCCCGGCATCACGGTAGGGCACGAGATGGTGGGCATCGTGGAAGAAGTGGGCAGTGCAGTGACCAACGTGAAGCCCGGCGACCGGGTGACCGTGAACGTGGAGACTTTCTGCGGAGAGTGCTTTTTCTGCAAAAAAGGCTTCGTGAACAACTGCACCGATCAAAACGGCGGCTGGGCGCTGGGCTGCCGCATCGACGGCGGGCAGGCCGAGTATGTCCGGGTGCCCTTTGCGGATCAGGGACTGAACAAGATCCCGGACGGCGTTACCGATCGGCAGGCGCTGCTGGTGGGCGATGTGCTGGCCACTGGCTTTTGGGCGGCACGCATCTCGGAGATCACTCCCGAGGATACCGTGCTGATCCTCGGTGCAGGGCCGACCGGCATCTGCACGCTGCTGTGCGTCATGCTGCACAGCCCCAAGCGCATCATCGTCTGTGAAAAGGACGCAAGCCGCCTGCAGTTCATCCGTCGGCACTACCCGCAGGTGCTCACCGTGCAGCCGGAGGACTGCGCCGCCTTTGTGCGTGCCCACAGTGACCACGGCGGGGCCGATGTGGTGCTGGAGGTGGCAGGGGCAGACTCCACCTTCCGGCTGGCATGGGAGTGTGCACGGCCCAACGCCGTTGTGACGGTGGTGGCGCTGTACGATAAGGCACAGACCCTGCCGCTGCCGGAAATGTACGGCAAAAACCTCACCTTTAAGACCGGCGGCGTGGACGGCTGCGATTGTGAAGAAACGCTGCGTCTCATCGCAGAGGGCAAGATCGATACCGAACCGCTCATCACCCACACCTACCCCCTGCGCCGGATCGCAGAGGGCTACGAGCTGTTTGAAAAGAAACGGGACGGCGTGATCAAGGTGGCAGTGGAGTGCTGACGGTCTGCGCCAAGGCACAACGCACATAAGGTGGCCCCGGAGAGCTGTAACAAGCCCTCCGGGGCCATTTTTGTTTCCCGACATCTTTTCCGCAGCGGCAAGGCGTGGTAGAATAAGGCAGAACCAATCCACAGGTGAGAAAATCGAACTTCAGAGAGAGGAGATGTTTCTATGCAGTCTGATGAGCTGAAACGCCGGATCTCGGCAGGCAGAGGAGATGCTCTGGCCGATCTGGTTTTGAAAAATGCCAGAATTGTCAATGTGTTTACCGATGAGATCGACACCGCTGATATTGCCATCAGCGGAAATTCGATCGTGGGCGTGGGCACGTATCATGGCCGGAAAGAAGTTGATCTGCACGGCAAATATGTCTGCCCGGGCCTGATCGATGGGCATATCCACATCGAAAGCTCCATGCTCTGTGGTCCGGCTTTCGAGCAGGCAGTGCTGCCCCACGGTACCACTGCGGTGGTCACAGACCCACACGAGATCTCGAACGTTGCGGGGCTGGAAGGCTTGGATTTTATGCGGGAAACGACAAAAAATCTGACCCTTTCGGTTTATTTCATGCTGCCCTCCTGTGTTCCGGCCACGGATCTGGATGAATCCGGCGCGGTGCTGAACGCAGAACAGCTCCGGCCTTACTACGGCGATCCCCGCGTGCTGGGGCTTGCGGAGCTGATGAATGCCTATGGGACGGTGCGCTGCGACCCGAAGATCCTGCAGAAGATCCGCGACTGCACCGAAGCGGGAAAGATCGTGGATGGCCATGCACCGCTCTTGAGCGATAAGGACCTGAATGCTTATATTGCGGCAGGCGTTCAGTCCGATCACGAGTGCTCCAACATCGAGGAAGCCATGGAAAAACTCCGGCTCGGACAATACATCATGATCCGGGAAGGAACGGCTGCCAAAAATATGGAGGCCCTGATGCCGCTGTTCCGGGAGCCCTATTGCAGCCGCTGTATGCTGGTGACGGATGATAAGCACCCCGGTGACCTGCTGGACAGCGGCCACATCGATTCCAACATCCGTAAAGCGATCCGGCTGGGCGCAGATCCAGCAGTGGCCGTCAAAATGGCAACGCTAGTCCCGGCACAGTATTTTGGGTTCAAGCAGCGCGGTGCCGTAGCACCGGGGTACCGGGCAGATCTGGTTGTGGTTCCTGATCTGGAATCCTTTACGGTCGAACAGGTTTACAAGAATGGCACGCTGGTGGCCGAGCACGGAAAAACGCTGAAACCCGCACCGCTTGACATCGACCGTGTGAGATTTTCCCACGTTATGGATTCCTTTGATCTGGATGAGATCACACTGCAGGACCTGGAACTTCGGGAAAGCGGGGAGCAGGAGCGTGTCATCTGCCTGAACCGGGGCGAGCTGCTTACGGAGGAAAAAATCATCCCGTTCCAACGGCATCTGGGCAAAGCTCCCGGTGTGGACCCGGAACACAACATCGTAAAACTCGCCGTTTTTGAGCGGCATCATCACTCCGGCCATGTGGGCATTGGCTTTTTAGGGAACTTCAGCCTGAAATGCGGAGCCGTTGCATCGAGCATCGCACATGATTCCCATAACCTGATTGTGGCAGGGGACAACGATACCGATATGATGCTGGCCGGCAACACTGTGCGGAGAAACAAAGGTGGACTTGCGTTTGTGGCAGATGGACAGGTCGTGGCAGAACTTGCGCTTCCGGTGGCCGGATTGATGAGCACCGAAAGCGCAGAGAGCGTTGCGGCGAAAATGCAGGCGCTGAACGATGCCCTCAAGGCACATGGCGTGGCGGAAGATATCGGCATCTTTATGACCCTCGCCTTCGTCAGCCTTCCGGTCATTCCCAAACTCAGACTGAATACATACGGCATCATCGATGTAGCACAGCAGAAAGTCGTTCCGGCTGTTTTTTAATAGGCGATAACAAAAATACTGCCGGAGATCGACCTAAATGGTCCGTCTCCGGCAACAGAACAGTTCGTTCCTACTCTTAGAAGCGAGCCGCATCAAGAGAAAAATTGACGGAAATTCTTATTTGATAAATCGTAAGTTATATGTGGAGGAGGATTATTATGAATACAGTTAGAATGATTTTATGTGGAAATGTTGAAGATAGCAGAATGAATCCAAGTGAAAAGGTAGGAGTAGTATCAGTGGTTTTTGTTTCTACAGAGGAGGAAAAAATTAAGAATAAACTTAAAAAAATTGCAAGATAAAAATCCTGAAAAATTTTATATGGAATACGTTACTCCATTAGATGTTGACTTAACAAGTTTAGAGCACTATCCATCGATTGAAATATCAAAAAATGATTTACAATAGCAACTTAGAATTTGTGGAGGAAACAAATATGGAAGATAATAAATCAACGAATGTCAAGAAAACGGTAAAATCAGGAATAACTTTTGGAAGTGCATTAGCTATGGTTATTAGTTATACAGCGTGGAAGTCTGTCGGTTGGGCGATTTTTCATGGATTACTTAGTTGGGTGTATGTCATATACTTCCTTTTGCGTTACTAAATTCGCGTTTGTGGAAGTTATAAAGGGGTGCATCATGGAAATCGAGTATAAACAAACAAAAGATTTCACGGCCGATGAATGAAATGAACCCCAAAAGTTAGACAATATTTAAAATCAAGCAACCTGAACGGTCTGAATCCTGTATTGCACAGGGCTCAGGCCGTTTAGTTTTAATTTGATTCGGCAGTTGTTGTAGTAATCGATATACTCAACAATGGCCTTTTCGAGCTGTTCAACGGAATCGAATTTTTCCAAATAGAACAGTTCCGTCTTGAGCAAGCCAAAGAAGTTTTCAGCAACCGCATTATCCAGACAAGTGGCTTTCCGGGACATACTTTGTGTAATGCCTTTCGCTC